>NZ_JALPRH010000014.1:0-200434 GCF_030464795.1 Paraburkholderia sp. SECH2 | reverse complement strand
GGGCAACGCTAATAGACCACTAACAATGCAAGGAAAGGCACGAAAGCCAGAACAAAGAAAGGCACGAAAGCCAGAACAAGGAAAGGCCAAAGCCCCAAGAACACTGACAAACAAGACGCGCCGCAGGCCCCAATCTATATCGAAAAAGCGACCCAAAACTTGCTAAATCGCGGCAGCGCCGACAGCGAGTCACGCACCTTACAAACCCATATCCCCCGCAGAGATAGGCCCTGCCAGCGCCCAGCCACGGCAAACACCCAATTGCTGCACCGCAGCACACCCCGCCCACCTCTTTGAGAAATTAATTTCCGCTTGCGAGACTCCGCGCCATGCCGGATGAGTCGGGCAGGCCTAACCCGCCCCCCATCCATGACATCCTCAATAAAACCTGGATGGAGACACGCGTGTTCCTTTACGGCTTTGGTCCGGTGTTGCTAGCCGGCACGATCCAGACGATCGAGCTGTCCGTCCTGTCGCTGGCAGCTTCCGTGCTGCTCGGCCTCGCGGGCGCAGCGGCGAAACTCTCCTTCAACCGCCCGCTCAGGGCAATCGCAACCGGCTATACGACGCTGATCCGCTCGGTGCCCGACCTCGTGCTCATGCTGCTGCTCTTCTACAGCATCCAGATCGCGGTCAACAATCTCACCGATGCGCTCAATCTCCCGCAGTTCGATATCGATCCGTTCGTGGCCGGCGTGCTGACCCTCGGCTTCATCTATGGGGCGTACTTCACCGAAACCTTCCGCGGCGCGTTTCTCGCCGTGCCGCGTGGCCAGCTCGAAGCGGGCAGCGCCTACGGCATGAGCGGCGCACGCGTATTCACGCGCATCCTGTTTCCGCAGATGATGCGCTTCGCGCTGCCGGGCATCGGCAATAACTGGCAAGTACTGGTCAAGGCCACGGCGCTCGTGTCGATCATCGGTCTCGCCGATGTCGTCAAAGCCGCTCAGGATGCGGGCAAGAGCACCTTCAACATGTTTTTCTTCATTCTGGTCGCCGCGCTGATCTATCTGGCGATCACCACCGCGTCGAATCTCGTGCTGATCTGGCTGGAAAAGCGCTATTCCATCGGCGTGCGTCACGCGGAGCTCTAAGACCATGATCGACATTCTCAATCAATTCTGGCGCGCGTTCCTGTACTGGGACGGTCAGCGCATGTCCGGTCTGGCGGTCACGCTGTGGCTGCTGGTGGCGTCGATCGGGATCGGCTTCTTCATGGCGATTCCGCTCGCGGTGGCGCGCGTATCGAAGAAACGCTGGCTGTCGACGCCGGTGCGTCTCTACACTTACGTGTTTCGCGGCACGCCGTTGTACGTGCAACTGCTCTTGATCTACACCGGCATGTACAGCCTCGAATTCGTGCGCTCGCATCAGTTGCTCGACGCGTTTTTCCGCAGCGGTTTTCACTGCGCTATTCTCGCTTTCGCCCTGAACACCTGCGCATACACCACCGAGATTTTCGCCGGCGCGATCCGTTCGACTTCGCACGGCGAAGTGGAAGCGGCTCGTGCTTACGGGATGAGCTGGTTCACGATGTACCGCCGCATTGTGATACCGTCCGCGCTGCGCCGGGCGCTGCCGTTGTACAGTAACGAAGTGATCCTGATGCTGCACGCCACCACGGTCGCGTTTACCGCCACGGTGCCGGACATCCTGAAGGTGGCGCGCGATGCGAATTCCGCCACGTATCAGTCGTTCGACGCGTTCGGCCTCGCGGCGCTGATTTACCTCGTGGTGTCGTTTGGGCTGGTGGCCTTGTTCCGTCGCGCGGAGCGTCACTGGCTGGGTTACCTGGCGGTGCGCACGCACTGAGCAGGCATGTTTCGATTGAGCGGCGCGGCAGGTTCGCGCCGTCACGTAGATTGATCCGTATTTTCAAAGGGAGAGCATCTTGCTCCACACGACTCAAACCGAAGCTTGCAAGCTCGCCGTCCAGGACATCCACAAGCGCTACGGCGACAACGAAGTGCTCAAAGGCGTGTCGCTGAACGCAAACAAGGGTGACGTGATCAGCATCATCGGCGCGAGCGGATCGGGCAAGAGCACCTTCCTGCGCTGCATCAATTTTCTCGAGCGGCCGAACGCGGGGCAGATCGTCGTCGACGGCGAAATGGTCAAAACCAAAGCCGACCGCGCCGGCAATCTGGAAGTGGCCGATCACAAGCAACTGCAACGCATCCGCACGAAACTGGCGATGGTGTTCCAGCACTTCAACTTGTGGGCGCACATGAACGTGATCGAGAACATCGTCGAAGCACCGATTCATGTGCTCGGCATGTCGCGTCGCGAAGCCGAAGAACGCGCGCGCGAATATCTCGAGAAGGTCGGTCTCGCGCCGCGTCTGGAAAAGCAGTATCCGTCGCATCTGTCGGGCGGTCAGCAGCAACGGGTCGCCATTGCGCGTGCGCTGGCGATGAACCCCGACGTCATGCTGTTCGACGAACCCACGTCCGCGCTCGATCCCGAACTGGTCGGCGAAGTGCTGAAGGTGATGCAGAAGCTCGCTGAAGAAGGTCGGACGATGATCGTCGTGACGCACGAAATGGGCTTCGCGCGCAACGTGTCGAACCATGTGATGTTCCTGCACCAGGGCCGCACCGAAGAAGAGGGCTTGCCCGCTGAAGTGCTGACCACGCCGCGCAGCGAACGGCTCAAGCAGTTCCTCTCCGGCAGCCTGAAGTAACGCGCGGCTCGCGCATTCCGCGTTTTACTGACAAGTGATGGCTCGCACGTCCAACCCGGCTCGCACCACGCAGGTCGCCATCGTCGCCTTGCCGCCGGTGTCGATGTCGGGCGTGGGGCCGATTGTCGACGCGCTTAATCTCGCCAACGAAATCGACGGCCGGGCGTTGTATCGCGTGCAGGTGTGTTCATGGGACGGCCGTGCGGTGCCCTTGTCGGGAGGTGCACAATGGCCGGCCGATGCCGCCTTCGGCGATGCGATTTCGTGCGACTGGCTGATCATCGTCAGCGAACGGTTCCAGCAATTCGCCGATTACCGGCTGTTTCTGGCAAGTCTGTCGCGCGTCGGGCAGCGCACGCCGCTCGTCACCGGCATTCATCATGGCGTCTGGTGGCTGGCGATGGCGGGGCAGTTGTCCGGCTATCGCGTGAGCGTCAACTGGGAAACCTATCAGCAGTTCTCCGAGCAGTTCGAGCGCTCGATCGTTACCCAACAGATTTTCGAAATCGACCGTGATCGCGCAACTTGCGCGGGCGGTCAGGCGACCGTCGACTTCATGCTGGCGATGATCGGCCGCGATCACGGGCCCGAATTGGCGGACCGGATTGCCGATACGCTGGGCGTCGGCGTATTGCGCGCGGGCGAAGAGCGTCAGCGCATTCCGTTCGTGACCGCACCGGGCGAGCGTCATCCACGTCTGAACGATGCGCTCATGCTGATGGAAGCGAATATCGAAGACCCGCTGACCACCGATGAAATCGCCGGTCTCGTCGGTGTCTCGCGGCGTCAGCTGGAGCGCCTGTTTCGTCAGTATCTCGGCTCGATGCCGTCCAAATACTATCTGGGGCTGCGGCTTTCGAAAGCGCGCACGCAATTGCAACGCACCAGCAAATCGGTGGTGCAGATCAGCCTTGCTTGCGGGTTTTCGTCGGCGGCGCACTTTTCGAATGCTTACCGCGAACGCTTTGGTGTCACACCACGCGAGGATCGTCGTAACTGGATCGACAAGCAGACCGGTGCGACCGGCGCCGCGGCCAGCGAGCCGCGCCCGGCCGCGTTGATCGAACGGCCCGACCAGGCGGAATAACCAGACGGAATAAACGGCCGGAAAGCACGCAGTCTGCAAGCTGCACGCGACATATCCGCCGGAAGCTCATAGAAAGCGTCGCGTATGCGCAAGACGTATCGCGCGCAGTTTCCTACACTACCTGTACTACCTCTCACCTGTAACGAGGATTTGCCATGAACGACCTGACTGTGACACGCCAGACCTTCGACGAAGTGATGGTGCCGGTGTTTTCGCCCGCCGCCTTCGTGCCGGATCGCGGTCTCGGCTCACGCGTCTGGGATACGCAAGGCCGCGACTATATCGACTTCGCCGGCGGTATCGCCGTCACTGCGCTCGGTCATGCCCATCCTGAACTGCTGAAAGTCTTGCACGACCAGGGCGGCAAGCTGTGGCACATCGGTAACGGCTACACCAATGAACCGGTGCTGCGCCTTGCCAAACGTCTCGAAGAACTGACTTTCGCCGACCGTGCGTTCTTCGCCAACTCGGGCGCGGAAGCGAACGAAGCTGCGCTGAAGCTGGCGCGCCGCGTCGCGTTCGAGCGCCATGGCGCGGATAAGGTCGAAATCATTTCGTTCACGCAGTCGTTCCATGGTCGTACGTTCTTCACGGTGAGCGTCGGTGGCCAGCCGAAGTATTCGGAAGGCTTCGGCCCGGTGCCGGCCGGCATCATCCATCTGCCTTACAACGATATCGAAGCGGCGAAGAAAGCGATCGGCGCGAAGACGTGTGCGGTGATCGTCGAGCCGATCCAGGGCGAGGGCGGCGTAATCCCGGCCGATCCGGCATTCCTGAAGGCACTGCGCGAAGCCTGCGATGAGCACGGCGCACTGCTGATTTTTGACGAGGTACAAACGGGTGTGGGCCGCAGCGGCTATTTCTACGCGTATCAGGACACCGGCGTGACGCCGGACATCCTGACCACCGCGAAGGCGCTCGGCAACGGTTTCCCGATCGGCGCGATGCTGACCACCAACGAACTGGCCGCGCACTTCAAGGTCGGCGTGCATGGCACGACCTACGGCGGCAATCCGCTGGGCGCGGCGATCGCGGAGAAGGTGGTCGAGCTGATCAGCGACCCGAAGGTGCTCGAAGGCGTGCGTACGCGCAGCGAAGCATTGAAGGGCCAACTCGCGAAGCTGAACGAACGCTTTGGCCTGTTCAAGGAAGTGCGCGGCAAGGGTCTGTTGATCGGTGCTGAGTTGACCGATGCATTCAAGGGCCGCGCAAAAGATTTCGTCACGGCTGCGGGTCAGCACGGCGTGATCATGCTGATGGCGGGTCCGGACGTGCTGCGTTTCGTGCCGTCGCTGATCATGCCGCTCGACGATATGTATGAAGGCTTCGCGCGTCTGGCGAAGGCGATCGAAGAGATCGTCGGCGCAAAGACTGAAGCCGCGTCGAAGTGAACCACGGCAGCGAGCTAAAGCACTGAATCATGCGTCACATTCAACAGGAACGATGATGCTCTTCGTACGCCCCGGCCGCCTCGCCGATCTCGATGCGCTCGAACATATGGCGCGCACCGCGCAACCGGTGCTGCATTCGCTGCCGCACGATCGGGGCGCGCTCGAAGCGCGCGTCGCGTTGTCGGAAGACTCGTTTCGCGCGGATGTGGATTTTCCGGGCGAGGAGTTCTATCTGTTCGTGCTCGAGGATGCACAGAGCGGCAAGTTGATGGGCACGGCGAGCATCGTCGCTGCTGCCGGTTACTCCGACCCGTTCTACGCGTTTCGCAACGACGCGCTGATTCATGCGTCGCGTGAGTTGCACGTGAATCGCAAGATTCACGCGCTGACCATGTCGCATGAGTTGACGGGCAAGAGCCGGCTGGCGGGCTTCTATATCGACCCGTCGCTGCGTGGCGATGCGGCCGCGCATCTGATGTCGCGCGCGCGGATGATGTATATCGCCGCCAATCGCAAGCGCTTCACGCCTGAAGTGTTCTCGCTGCTGCTCGGCGTGACCGACGACTCAGGTGTGTCGCCGTTCTGGGAAGCGGTGGGGCGCAAGTTCTTCGGCCGCAATTTCGCCGACATCGAAATCGAATCGGGCGGACGCAGCCGCACCTTTATCGCCGAAGTGATGCCGACCTATCCGATCTATGTGCCCTTGCTGCCGGAAGCGGCGCAGCGGGTACTCGGCGAGCCGGATTCGAAGGCGCTGCTCGCGTATGACATTCACCTCGAAGAAGGCTTCGAGACGGATCGCTTTATCGATATTTTCGACGCGGGCCCGGTGTTGACCGCACAGGTGGATCGCAGCGCCTGCGTGACGCGCAATGAAACACGTGTGGTGCGCGAAGCCGGCGCGGCAGCCGAAGGCTCGACCTATCTGATCGCGCATAACGGTGCAGGCGGTGAGTTCCGCTGCGTGCTCGATACCTTGTCGGGCGAAAAGGCGGCCGGCGCGTCGCTGTCGCATGCGGCGCGCGCCGCACTCGGTGTGCAGGAGGGCGACGCGGTACGCTGCGTGCCACTGCATCAGCCGCATCAGGAAGAATTGACGGGAGACGCACGATGATCGTCGTTCGTGTTGTGCAACGAGGCGATGTGGACGCGCTCATGCGGCTCGCGCAGGAGACCGGTCCCGGTCTCACCACCTTCAAGCCGGATCGCGATGCATTGGCGGCGCGCGTTGAGCGTGCCCGCCGCACGATGGAAGACAAGGCCGAGCCGCACGAAGCCGGTTACTTCTTTGTGATGGAAGACACCGACACCGGCGACGTGGCCGGCGTATGCGGCATCGAAACGTCAGTCGGCCTGCAGCAACCGTTCTACAACTATCGCGTGAGCACGGTGGTGCACGCGAGCCAGGACCTCGGAATCTGGACGCGCATGCGCGCGCTGAACATTTCGCATGACCTGACGGGTTACGCCGAAGTGTGTTCGCTGTTCCTGAGCCCGCGTTACCGCACGAGCGGCGTCGGTGGTTTGCTGTCGCGTTCGCGCTTCATGTTTCTCGCGCAGTTTCGCGAGCGCTTTCCGCAGCGTTTGTGCGCGGAATTGCGTGGCCATTTCGATGCGGAAGGCACCTCGCCGTTCTGGCGTGCGGTCGGCTCGCATTTCTACCAGATCGATTTCAACGCGGCGGACTATCTGAGCTCGCACGGCCGCAAGGCGTTTCTCGCCGAGCTGATGCCGCGTTATCCGGTGTATGTCGAGCTGTTGCCGGAAGAGGCGCAGGAATGCGTCGGCCTCACGCATAACGACACGATTCCGGCGCGCCGCATGCTCGAATCGGAAGGGCTGCGCTACGAGAATCACGTCGATATCTTCGATGCGGGCCCGGTGCTCGAATGCCATATCGCCGACTTGCGCACGGTGCGCGAAAGCGTGGTGGTGCCGGTCGAGATCGCCGACGTGCCGGCGGGCGCGCCGCAGGATGCACCGCGTTCGATGGTATCGAATACGTCGTTGGGCGATTTTCGCGTGGGCGTGGCCGCGGGCGTGCCGCAAGACGGCGTGTTCCGTATGAGCGCCGCCGAGGCGGCCGCACTCGACGTCAAGGCAGGCGACCCGGTTCGGGTCCTGCCGCTGAAACACAAACAAGGATGATCATGAGCGAGCTTTTCATCGACGGCGAATGGGCCGCCGGCACAGGACCCGCATTCGCGTCGCGCAACCCGGGTACCGGCGCGACGGTGTGGGAAGGCAATAGCGCATCGGCGGACGACGTCGATCGTGCAGTGCGCAGCGCGCGCCGTGCGTTCGCGGCGTGGTCGGCCTTGAGCCTCGACGAACGTTGCGGCGTGGTGCGCCGCTTCGCCGCGCTCGTGACGGAACGCAAGGAAGCGCTTGCCGAAGCGATCGGCCGCGAGACCGGCAAACCGCTGTGGGAAGCGCGCACTGAAGCCGCTTCGATGGCGGCGAAGGTCGAGATTTCGATTCAGTCGTACAACGAGCGCACCGGTGAAAAACGTTCGCCGATGGCTGACGGCACTGCCGTGCTTCGGCATCGCCCGCATGGCGTGGTGGCGGTGTTCGGGCCGTATAACTTTCCGGGGCACCTGCCGAACGGGCATATCGTGCCGGCATTGATCGCGGGTAACGCGGTAGTGTTCAAGCCGTCGGAACTCGCGCCGGGCGTGGCGGCACTCACGGTGCAGATCTGGCGCGATGCGGGCTTGCCCGCCGGCGTGCTGAACCTTGTGCAAGGCGAGAAAGAGACGGGCATTGCGCTCGCCAACCATCGACAGATCGACGGCCTGTTCTTCACGGGTAGTTCGGATACCGGCACATTGCTGCACAAGCAATTCGGTGGCCGTCCGGAGATCGTGCTGGCGCTGGAGATGGGCGGCAACAATCCGCTCGTGATCGGACCGGTGGCGGACGTCGACGCGGCCGTGCATCACACGATTCAATCGGCGTTTCTGTCGGCGGGGCAGCGTTGCACGTGCGCGCGTCGTATTTTCGTACCGAACGATGCGTTCGGTGACCGCTTTGTAGAACGCCTGACCGAAGTGACGTCGCGCATCAGCGTCGGCGAATACAACGCCGATCCGCAGCCGTTCATGGGCGCGGTGATTTCGGCGCGTGCGGCTTCGCGTCTGGTCGCGGCCCAGGAGCGTCTGCTGGCCGACGGCGCGAAAGCACTGCTGAAAATGGAGCAGCGCGATCCGAAACTCGGCTTCGTCACGCCGGCGATTCTCGACGTGACCGCCGTGAAGGACCTGCCGGACGAAGAGCATTTCGGGCCGCTGGCACAGATCATTCGTTACGGCACGTTCGACGGAGCGCTCGAAAAAGCCAACGATACCGAGTTCGGTCTTTCCGCCGGCCTGCTCGCCGACGACGAAGCCCTGTGGACGCATTTCCAGCGCACCATTCGCGCGGGTATCGTCAACTGGAACCGGCCGACTAACGGTGCATCGTCGGGCGCGCCGTTCGGTGGTCCGGGACGTTCGGGCAATCACCGGCCGAGCGCGTTTTATGCTGCCGACTACTGCGCGTATCCGATGGCGTCCGTCGAAAGCGCGCAACTGCAAATGCCCGCGAGCGTTTCGCCGGGCCTTCAATTCTAAGGATCGACGATGCAAGCCACTGAAGCCAATTTCGACGGTCTCGTCGGCCCGACCCACAATTACGCCGGGCTCTCGTTCGGCAACGTTGCGTCGCAGAACAACGAGAAGTCGGTCGCCAATCCGAAGGCCGCTGCCAAGCAGGGCCTGCGCAAGATGAAGCAGTTGGCCGATCTCGGCTTTCATCAAGGTGTGTTGCCGCCGCAGGAACGTCCCTCGATGCGTCTGTTGCGCGAGCTCGGTTTTTCGGGCGACGACGCGACGGTGATCGCGCGCGTGGCCAAGGACGCGCCCGAGTTGCTGGCCGCCGCAAGTTCGGCTTCGGCGATGTGGACCGCGAATGCGGCGACGGTGAGTCCGTCGGCCGACACGCATGACGGCCGCGTGCACTTCACGCCGGCCAATCTGTGCAGCAAGCTGCATCGCGCGATTGAGCATGAATCGACGCGCCGTACCTTGCGTGCGATTTTCAGCGACGCCGATCGTTTCGCGGTGCATGAAGCGCTGCCCGGCACGCCGGCACTCGGCGACGAAGGCGCGGCGAATCACACGCGTTTCTGCTCGGAATACGGCACACGTGGCGTCGAATTCTTCGTGTATGGCCGCAGCGAATATCGCCGCGGACCGGAGCCGAAGCGTTTTCCCGCACGTCAGACCTTCGAGGCGAGCCGCGCGGTCGCGCATCGTCACGGTCTGGCAGAAGCGGCCACGGTGTACGCACAGCAAAACCCCGACGTGATCGACGCGGGCGTGTTCCATAACGACGTGATCGCGGTCGGCAACCGCAATACGCTGTTTTGCCACCAACTCGCGTTCGTCGAACAGAAGGCGGTGTACGACGAACTGCGCACGAAGCTCTCCGGGCTGAAGGCGGAGTTCAACGTGATCGAAGTGCCCGACGCGCAAGTGAGCGTGTCCGACGCGGTCACGTCGTATCTGTTCAACAGCCAGTTGCTGACGCGCCCGGACGGCAAGCAGGTTCTGGTGGTGCCGCAGGAATGCCGCGAGAACGAGCGCGTGGGCGCCTATCTGGACGATCTGACCTCGCACACCGGTCCGATCGACGACGTGCTCGTGTTCGATCTGCGCGAAAGCATGAAGAACGGCGGCGGCCCGGCATGTTTGCGGCTGCGCGTGGTGCTGAACGACGTGGAGCGCGCGGCAGTGACGTCTGGCGTGTGGATCAACGACAAGCTGTTCGGACGCCTCGATACGTGGATCGAAAAGCACTATCGCGATCGTCTCGCACCGTCCGACCTGACCGATCCGCAATTGCTCGCCGAGTCGCGCACCGCGCTCGATGAATTGACGCAGATTCTCGGCCTGGGTTCGCTGTATGACTTCCAGCGCTGAGCACGGCATGCCGTTTTCGATGCTCGACGATTTCCTTGCCTATACGTTAGCGGGAACGCGGCCTGGCGCGCAGGAAACGCAAGGTGTGTGCGGCAACAATGCCAACGCCGTGCGCTGGTCATGGCTCGACGACGGCGTGCTGCTCATGGAGCCCGCGGTGCGGAATGAAGGCATCCGCAGTGTGCTCGTCTCTGCCGGCGTGCATGGCGATGAAACCGCGCCAATTGAACTGCTGTCGTATCTCGTGCGCGATATCGCACGAGGCGATGCCGCGCTGTCGTGTCGCCTGCTGGTGATTCTCGGCAACGTCGACGCCATGCGCGACGCGTGCCGCTATCGTGACGACGATCTGAACCGCCTCTTCAGCGGACGTCACGAGCAGGTGCCGCACAGCCACGAAGCGCCGCGCGCGGCGGCGTTGGAGCGTGCGGCAACGCAGTTCTTTGCCGCGGCGTCGCAGGAGCCGGGCGCCCGTTGGCACGTCGACATGCATACGGCGATCCGCCCCTCGGCTTTCGAGCAATTCGCCTTGTTGCCGCACACCGGCAAGCCGTTTTCGCGCGCCATGTTCGAGTGGCTCGGCGAAGCGCGCATCAGCGCCGTCCTGCTTCATACGACTAAGGGCAACACCTATTCGCACTTCACCGCGCATGCATGTGGCGCCGAAGCGTGCACGCTCGAACTCGGCAAGGTGCGCCCCTTCGGGCAGAACGATCTGACGCGTTTCGCCGGTGCGGACGAAGCGGTGCGTCATCTGCTGGCCGGCACAAAGAACGGCAACGCGCCCGCGGCAATGCCGCGCGTGTTCACCGTGATCGACCAGCTCACCAAGCAAAGCGACGCATTCGAATTGCTGGTGGCCGCGGACGTGCCGAATTTCACGCCCTTCGTGAAAGACACCGTGCTCGCACGCGACGGCGATTATCGCTACACCGTGCGTCACGATGAGGAACGTCTCGTGTTTCCGAACGCAACGGTCAAGCCCGGTTTGCGCGCGGGTTTGCTGGTGGTCGAGACGACGCAGGACACGCTGTCCGGTCTCGTTTAGACGTGCCATTGCAGCGCAGAACGTTGCGCGCCTTCGCGCGCAACGTCTCATACCAGACCGCTTACGCGGCCTGCGTCGCGGTCTGACTGACCAATCCTTCCGCCACCATCGCCTCACGTACCTTCGGCCGCGCTGCCACGCGGGCCAGATACGCGTTGAGGTGCGGATACGGGCCTAGATCCACCGACAGCATCCGCGCCCAGCTCAACACCGTGAATGCGTAAGCATCGGCGACAGAGTATTGTCTCGTGAGATAGTCGCGTGACGTGAGTACACCCTCGAGTTCGTTAAAACGTGTAGCGAGTTTCTCGCGGCATTCGAGCTTCGTTGATTCGGCTGTCTCCTGATGCCAGAGCCATGGGCTGAATGTCTTATGCAATTCCGTGCTGATATAGGTGAGCCATGCGACCGCTTCGAACCGTTGCGGCGTTCCAGCGGGCGGTAGCAGCGCGCGCTCCGGCGCAAGATCGGCGATGTATTGCAACAGCGCAGCGCCCTCGGTATGGCGCGAGCCGTCGTCGAATTCGACGAGTGGCACATAGCCGCGCGGCGAGATCGCGTAGTAGTCGTCGCCATTGGCGAGCTTGTGCGTTTGCAAATTGACCTTGATGGTGTCGAAGTCGAGTCCGGCTTCGCGCAATGCAATGTGAACGGCCAGCGAGCAGGCGCCCGGTGAGTAATAGAGTTTCATGGTGTCACCGCTATAAACGAGAGTGAAGTCCCGGCAGGTGCCGGTGGCAAGGCTCGTCGGCCGACAAGTCGATGTGGTAAAAGTAGCCCGGATCGCGTTCAGAATAAACAGGCGGCTTGCCAAACCATGCGTGCAAAAACGCAATACGAACTGACTTCGGCGGATACCCAGACCATTCTTGCGCTGGTGCGCGCCGGCACGCTGGCCGAGGCCGCGCAGCGTCTGGGGATCGATGCCTCGACGATTTTTCGCTCGGTGCAGCGGATCGAACGCGGGCTCGGGCAGCGTCTGTTCGAGCGTTCGCGCAGCGGTTATCGCGCGACGCCGCTCGGTGCGCAACTGGCGCGTCACGCCGAGCGGATCGAAAGCGAGCTGGCGGCCGCGCGCTCGACCGTGCAGGCGAGCAGTGACCGCGTCAGCGGCGCGGTTCACGTGACGACCACCGATACCGTGCTCTACGGTCTCCTGCTGCCCGCGCTGCATGATTTCGCGGCGCTGCATCCGGCGCTGTCGTTCGAATTGACTGCCACCAATAGTCTCGCGAGCCTGACCAAACGCGACGCTGATATTGCCGTGCGCGCTACGCGCCGCGCGCCGGATCATCTGGTCGGCAAGCATGTAGGCCCGCTGCGTATCGCCGTGTTTGCCGCGAAGGCGAGCGGTATCCGGGCGAGCGACGCCGATGCGTTGTCGCGCTGCGATTGGGCGGCGCCGGACAGTTCGCTCGGCGATCATCCTTCGGTTCTGTGGCGCAAGCGCCATTGTCCGACGGTCGAGCCACGCTACAAGACCAACAGCGTGATGGCGGTGTTCGAACTGGTGGTGCGCGGTTTCGGCGTCGGCATCTTTCCCACCTTCCTCGCGCGTGATCGCGACGATCTTGTGCAACTGACCCCACCGCTCGACGAAGCCGAATCGCAGGTCTGGGTGCTGGCGCATCCGGAGTCGCGTCATCTGCCGCATGTCGCGGCGGTCTACACGCATCTGTCGCAGCGGCTCGGCAGCGATTTCGCAGCCGGCGACGGCGCGGTCTGACGTGCATCACACAGCGTGCCGCCTTGCGTGAGCGCGACACGAAGTTGCACCTTTAAGCGCCCGTTGAGCGGTTCGCCAAACGAGCCGGGCAAAGGGGCGCCCACAGGGCCGCCTACAGGGCTGCAATTCGAAGCCTGTACAATCCCGCCCTCGCGGCTGTTGCGCTGCACCACACTGGCCGCACGAGTTTGAATCGCATTTTTGGCGCGGCAATCATGCTCGCCCGGATTCGGCTCCGTCTTATTCAATACCGTAGAGGAACACCCGTAATGAAGATGAATTGGCGAAACATGGCTGCGCTCGCGCTGTTCGCGACGGCAACGGTAGCGGCAGGGTCCGCGTCGGCAGCGGATATCAAGGAAGTGCGCTTCGGCGTCGAGGCGTCGTATGCGCCGTTCGAATCAAAGTCGCCGTCGGGCGAGTTGCAAGGTTTCGATATCGACATCGGCAATGCTGTGTGCGCAAAGCTGAAGGCGAAATGCGTGTGGGTCGAGAATTCGTTCGACGGCCTGATTCCGGCGCTTGAAGCGCGCAAGTTCAACGCGATCAACTCGGACATGACGATCACGGAACAGCGCCGCCAGGCCATCGACTTCACCGATCCGATCTACACGATCCCGAATCAGATGATCGCGAAGAAGGGCAGCGGTCTGCTGCCTACGCCGGCCTCGCTCAAGGGTAAGCACGTCGGCGTGCTGCAAGGCACGATTCAGGAAACGTATGCGAAGGCGCGCTGGGCCCCGGCGGGCGTCGACGTCGTGCCGTATCAGACGCAGGACCAGATCTACGCCGACCTCGCATCGGGGCGTCTCGACGCTGCGTTCCAGGACGCGGAAGCGGCTTCGAAGGGCTTTCTGAAGAAGCCGCAAGGCGCAGGCTTCGACTTCGCCGGCCCGGCCGTCAGCGATGAGAAGCTGCTCGGAGCGGGTGTGGGCTTTGGCCTGCGCAAGGGCGACAAGGCGTTGAAGGACGCGGTGAATCAGGCGCTCAAGGAACTGAAGGCCGACGGCACGATCGACCGCTTCGCCGCGAAGTACTTCGACGTGAAGGTCGTGTTGAAGTAAGGCGTTGGGTATTTTGCCTGAATGGTTTTGCTTGAATGGTTTTGTTTGCAGCAACCGGCCGCTTGATGCGGCCGGTTGTCTTTTGAGGTTGTCAGCGAACGTTCGCTTCAGGCTGATCGAGATAGTCGAACACCACTTCACCGAGTCCTAGCGTCAGATCGGCAATCAGATGCCGTGCCTCGACGATTTCGAGCACCGGCAATTCCGCGACCGGCGCCAGAGCATGGTGTGCCAGTTCGAGCGAAGCGGGACCCGTCCATGCACCTTTGAGGGTGATGTCTTGCAGGTAGTAGCGCACCAGTTCGCAAATGCGCGGTGTGCCGTCCACGTGCGGAATGATTTTCAGCAGGAAGTTCGGCGTCTCCAGACGCTTCTGTTGCTGCGCGAGATCCAGTTGCCGATGCTTGTAGCCCATCGTGCCGGTGGCGATGCGCACGGGGCCGTAATCGAGCGTGCCGAGGAGTGTGTCGGTATGGACTTCCAGCACCGGCGAGGCGAGCTTCTTCGGAAAGCCCCACAATTCGCGGCCGCCGGCGATCGGCGGATGATCGTCCAGATACATCGCCAGCGTGTAACCACCTGCCACGCCGTTGTACGACACCGGGATCACCTGACCGCTTTCCGTGTAGTCGCCGAAGCCGGTCGAATCCGGCATGCGAATGAATTCGTAATGGACGAGCGGCTCGCCGATCTGCAGCGGTTCGGGCACCACGGCGCGCAGTTTGTCCGGATCGGTGCGGTAAGTGATGATCAGAAATTCCCGGTCGACGAAACGATACGGACCCATCGGAAACGCCGGGCTCGTGATCGGCATCGCGAAGGCATTTGACAGCACGCTTTTGACGTCCATGATTTTCCTTGGTGGTTAAAGGCTGTGGTGGAACGCTTTTGCACTGCACAAGAGTATCGTCGATTCTTTCCTTCTCTTCAGCCAGACTGGTTGCCAATTATTTCGAGATATTGCGGCGCTGACATGTCCGGGCGCATCGGCCTGCGCTAAAATCGGCAGGCACACCGCACGCGCAAAGGGTCTCGGGGCCTGGATGGGCGCGATTGGTGCAGCAAAAACCAAAATACAGCAGGAAGCGCCCGGGCGGCGCTTAGCGGGGGACCAGAATGACCACCATCGCAATCGAGAATCCCAGCCATACGGGGGCTGCGGACGATGCGCAACTGAATGCCAGCTTCGCGCGCCAGCCGATTCTGAATCGGGACGGCATGCTATGCGGCTATGAGATCAAGGTGCGCGCGCCGGAGTTGCCGGTGGGCGCCGACTCCGAAGCGGGCGCAGCATCGCCTGGCGATCCGGCTGCGGATGCGTTGCCGGGCCGCGCGCCCGATCCGGCGCAACTCGTCGCGCGAGCCGTGATTCGCGGTTTGATGCAGGGCAATGTGCGCGGTGCGCTCACCGGGCATCCCGCTTACGTCGACGTAAGCCGCGAGATGCTGTTCGACGATTCGATCCAGCATCTGCCCACTGACCGCTTCATGTTCGAATTGTCGCCGTCGATCCTGGTCGACGATGCGCTGATTGAGCGCATCGTTCAATTGCACGGCCGGCGCTATCGCTTCGTACTCGACGAAGTGACGCAGCCCGATGAAACGTTTGCGAAGCTGCTGCCCTACGCGGAAGTCGTCAAGATCGATTTCACACGGGCGTCGAAAGCGCTGTTGCCCAAATTGACGAGCGTGCTCAAGTCCGCGGGCAAGCTGCTGATCGCGCTGGGTGTCGATGCACAGAGCGATTTCGAAGAGGCGCATGGTCTCGGTTTCGACCGCTTCCAGGGCTACTTCTTCGCGCGTGCGCAGACCTCGACGACGCGGCGTGTCAGCGCGCCGCGGCATGCATTGCTGAATCTGCTGCAACTGCTGTCGGGCGACCCGACCGTCGCGCAACTCGAAGCCGAACTCAAGCTGAATCCGGTGCTGGTCATGCATCTGATGAAGCTCGCGAATTCGAGCGGCTTGGCTGTCGGCCACAAGGTCACGACGCTGCGCGAAGCGATCAATGCGACCGGCACGAACCGGATTGCGCGCTGGACGCAATTGCTGTTGTACGCGGACGGCCGCAAGGTTGCGCTAGAGGACGATCCCCTGCTGCAACTCGCGGCGACGCGGGCGCGCTTCATGGAACTGGCGATCGAGCGTTTGCCCGAAGCGGGGCGTGACGAAGCCGATGCGGCGTTTCTGACTGGCGTGTTTTCGTTTGTCGATGCGGTGTTCGGCGGCTCGCTCGAAAGCACGCTGAATGTGCTGACGCTATCGCGGCCGATTCAGGCGGGGATTCTGCATCGGCAAGGCGTGTTGGGGTTGTTGCTGACCGCGGTCGAAGAGCTTGAGCGCGGGGCGTGGGATGAACTCGATGCCTTGTGCGCGCGCTTGCAGCCGTTGACGGTGGAAGAGATCGCGCTGCTGGGGTTGGCGGCGGGGGCGTGGGCCGGCGTTGCGGATCGGAGTGCGGAGGGGTTGGAGCGGATTGAGGATTGAGGGGTGAGGTTTGAATCAAAGGCCGGCATGCTGCGCATGTCGGCCTTTGCACATCTGCGATTCTCGATTTAGGGCAAACACAAAACCGGTGAGAGTGAAGCACTGTGGTCAACGATCACGCCACGTCTTCACATCATCTCCATTGCCTGCATCTGCCCCAGGCCAAAAAAACGTCCTAACTCCTTGGCTAACTCATTCAACGCGCTCATTTCCTTCTGGGATATTCGGCGTGGCTCCTGCGTATGAGACCAGTCGCCATATAGCAGCGCCACCGTCTGATCGGTGTCGTCGACTACCGGGAGCAGCACGAAGGCGCGGGCATCGTCGAACGAACGGCGGAACCACTCCGGTAGCCGCGCGACCATCTTCGGGTCACGTGCGTTCTCGATGAAAATGCCGACCGAGTTCGCGATCGCGAGATGAAACACGTCGGGTTCGAAGGCGGTGTTGAACGACAGCTTCGGCAGCGCCGCGTCGATCTTCGGACCGAGCCCGAGGCGCGCCTTGAAGGTGCCGTTGCTGTGCTTGACGAACACCACCGTACGCGCAAAGCCGAGCGCCGCCAGCACGGTTTCCGCGGCCAGCGCGAGGGCCGGCGCGAGCGCGCTGCCGTCGGGCAGGCCGCGCAGATCGCCCACCCCTGCCGCGATACGCGCTTCCGGATTGAGTGCCTCACGCGCGATCGCGTCCGCATTGGCGCGCAGTTCCACAATCTCGCGCATCACGCCGTCGCCACCTTCTTCGCGGGCGAGCGCGATGCTCATTCCATGCAGCACGTCCGGATCGGTATTCAGTGCGTGGCTGTATTCCTGCGCCAGTTCGGCGATGCGCTCTTCGCGCTCCCAGTCCGGCATGTTCTGCTGGGTGAGCACGTCGGCGACCGCCGTCGAATAGTTGGTGATGGCGCGCAGCCACTGCACCTGGCGCGGTTGCTCGACGTCCAGCGGATCGAACTCGCCCATGCCGGAGCGGATCATGTCCGGCAGGCGCCAGCGGACCGCGGCTTCGGCGCCGATTTCGTCGAACGTGACGCCGAGCACCAGCACGCAGGCATCGGCTTCGAGAGCGCCGTCGTCGATATGGCGGCGGATTTGATCCCACTCGGCGTCGAGGTAGAACACCACCAGCAGCTTGCCGATCTGCCGCATCAGCGTGCAGACCACGGCTTCCTCGCCGGCGCGCAGATCGCCGCGCTCAGTGAGCTTGCGGGCGACGCAGCCTGACAGCAGCGTGCGGTTCAATTCGAGTTTCGCATCGATACGGCGCGGCGCGCTGTGATGAAAGTGATCGACGATTTTCAGGCCGACCACCAGATGGCCGACTGCGTCCATGCCGAGCACCATCAGTGCGCGCGACACGGTGGTGATGTTGCCGCCAAACGCCATATACATGGCCGAGTTGGCCAGCCGCAGCACTTTTTGCGTCAACGCGAAATCCGACAACACGACCTGCACGAGGCCGGTGAAGTCGAGGTCGTCGTTGTTCATCGCCGCCATGGTGGTGCGCAACGACTGCGACAGCATGGGGAAATCGCCGCGCTCGCTCATTCGCGTCCAGAGCCGGTCGAGCACCGCCGCCTTTACCATGTGAGTCCCGCCAAAGCCATACATGTTCCAATGAGTGCCACACCGGCACGAGGCCGGCATCTTCCGCAGCGCACGAAGTTTGCCCGCGTCATTATGCGGTGTGCAAATGAAGCGTGCGCGCTTCGAAACGTTGTGCAAGTTCGTCGGAGGGCAACGCCTTGCAGACGAGCCATCCCTGAATGTGGTCGCATCCCATCTCGGTGAGCAGGCTGCGTTGCGCTTCCGTCTCGACGCCCTCGGCAACCAGCTCGAGATCGAGCGTTTGTGCAAGCCCGACGACCGCGCTAACGATTGCCTGATCGTTCCGGGAGGTTAGCAGATTCTCGACAAAACTCCGGTCGATCTTGAGCTTGGCCAGAGGGAATCGTTGCAGGTAAGCCAGACTCGAATAGCCGGTGCCGAAATCGTCGACGGCAAAGCGGATGCCCATCGCCGTCAATTCTTCCAGCAAACCCTTGGCATGCGCCGGGTCGTGCATCAACAGGCTTTCGGTGATCTCGAACACGAGGCGGCGCGGATCGATGCCCGTCAATTCGATCGCTTCGCGCACGCTGTCCTTGAAACGTGGATCGCGGAACTGCTGCGGCGACACGTTGACGGCGACGTATTGCAACGAGATGCCCCGCGCGTCCCACTGGATCAGCTGCATGCAGGCAACCTTCAACACCCAGTTGCCGAGGAAGTTGATCAGGCCGATCGATTCCGCGAGCGGAATGAACATCGAAGGAGGCACGAGGCCGTGCACGGGATGCGACCAGCGGATCAACGCTTCGACGCCGACCACGCCGTGCGTGCGACTGCTCGTGATCGGCTGGAAGTGCAGCGAGAACTCGCCATTGCGCACGCCGTCGTAGAGATCGGCCTCCAGCTTCAGGCGCTCGGCGTCGGCGGGGTTGTCGTCCGGTACGTAGAAGGCGAGGGTGTTGCCGCCGGCCGCCTTCGCCTGCAGCAAGGCGTGATCGGCCCAGCGCAGCAGGTGAGTGTCGTGGGCGGCGTCGTCGTTCGCGTGGCGCACATCGGGGTAGAGCGCAATGCCGATGCTCGCTGACAAGTGCACCTGTTGGCCGTTGAAAACGTACGGTTGCTGGATCGCGGTCAGCAGGCGGCGCGCCAGCGCTTCGGCCGCGGCGGCGGCGTCGGTGCGGCTCGCGGCAGGCTTCACGAGGATCGCGAACTCGTCGCTGGCGACACGCGCCACCGTCTCGTTCGGGCTCGTCATGTTCAATAGACGCCGCGCCGTGTCGCGCAACATCTCGTCGCCGGCATCGTAGCCGAGCGCGCGGTTCACGCGCTGATAGTCGTCGAGGTCGAGCAGCAGTAGTGCGGCCGGTGTGCCGTGGGCGTCGGCCTGCTGCTGCGCGTCGAGTAGCGCGGGGATCAGCGCCGGCTGATTGGCCAGGTTGGTCAGGCGGTCCAGATGCAGCGCCTGGGTCAGGCGTTCCTCGGTGGCGCGCCAGGCGGATACGTCGAAGCCGGCGATCGCATAGCCTTCGACGCCGTCATGCAGGCTGCGTACCACGCGCAGTTCGACGGTGATCGGGTAGGTCAGTGACTTGATAAGTCCGAGCGTGGCCTTTTCGACGTTGCCCGTGGCGGTGGCGCGCGTCAGCAGCGCATCGAGGCGCGGCACGTCGGCGGGCGCCACGAGATCGTGCAGCGTGATGGTCTCGAGATACTCGCGGTGATAACCGATGAAGCGCAGGCTCGCGTCTGAAACATAAAGGAAGCGCAGGCTCTCATCGATGTGCGCCAGCAGGTCGACGGCGCCGACCACCTGTTCCAGTTGCGCAGCGCGGCTGACGCCGGCTTGCGGTTTGCCGGGGGCATGCCGGCCGAACGCACGAAACCGGTCGATGACCGTGCGCAAGGAGCCCCGGCGGGGCGCGGTGATCCTGTTCGCTTCCATGTTTGTCGCTGGCAACCTGTGTTCGTCTGCAGGCGGGGCGGCATACTGCCCGCCGTATTCGGGCGGTTGAGAGGTATCAGGCCGCCCCATCAGAACAAGATAACGACCCCCGGCGGAAAATCTTTAGCGCCTGCTGCAAAAAACAAATGGTAAGGAAGTGACGGCGTGGCCCGGCGGCGGTGCGAGGATGATTCAGTTAAAGTGGACTGGCTTCGTTTCCGTTAATACGTCAAACCTGCTGTGCAGCGCCGGCGATGACGACGCTGCGTAGCTTTCCGAACACTTGCACCGATGATCCATGTCTGAACGTCACTTTGTCAGGGCCACCCCCCGGCACATCGAGGTGATCGAACAAGGTGCCGACGACGCCGACCCGGCATCCTCGGCACAGTTCGTTTATCTGGGACGCCAGCCGATTCTCGATCGCGACGGCGCGCTCAATGCTTACGAATTATTGTTTCGATCCGGCGCGCATAACTATGCCGAGGTCAGCGACGACGCCCAGGCGACGGCGCAGGTCGTGGCTCGCGCGATCGGCGGAATCGGCGTGGCGGCCGTGCTGGGCCAGCACCGCGGCTTCGTCAATATCGACCGTGCGCTGCTTTTTAACGACATCGTCCATCTGATGCCGCCCGAGCGCTTCGTGCTCGAGATTCTCGAAACCGTCAAGTTCGATGCGCACCTGGCCCGCCGGCTGACCGAATTGCGCCGCGCCGGCTTTCAGGTGGCGCTCGACGACGTCAGCGAACTGTCGGACGAGCTGCTCGCCGCGCTGCCGCACGCCGACATCGTCAAGATCGACTTCCTGCTGACCGAGCGGTCCGCACTGGCCAAACTGGCGTCGACCGTCCGCAGCCATGGCAAAACACTGATCGCCGAGAAGGTCGAGACGCGCGAAGACTTTTTGCTGGCTCGCGACCTTGGCTTCGACCTGTTCCAGGGCTACTTCTTCGCGCGGCCGCAGGTGCTGGCCGCGCCGCGCAATCGCTCGCCGCGCCCCGGTTTGCTGCGTTTGCTGGCGCTGTTGTCGCGCGATGCCGGGATTGTGGAGCTCGAAGCGGAGCTCAAGCAGAACCCGAGCGTGGTGGTGCAGCTGCTGCGTCTCGTCAATTCGAGCGCATTCGGGCTGGGGCGCAATATTGCCTCGCTGCGTGAGGCCATCATCGCCACCGGCACGCGGCAGATTGCGCGCTGGGCGCAACTGCTGTTGTATGCGGACAGCGGCGATCTGCCGTGGCGCGCCGATCCGCTGGTGCAGCTGGCCGGCACGCGCTCGCGCTTCATGGAATTGGCCGCGGGCTGTCTGCGCCCGTCCGATGACGATTTCGCCGACGCCGCCTTCATGACCGGCATTTTCTCTCTGGTCCACGTGGTGCTTGGCAGCACGCCGGCGGCTGTGCTCGAGAAGCTCGGCCTTGCCCCGCAGATTCGCGAAGCGATCGTCACGCGTGGCGGCGCGCTCGGCACCTTGTTGCGGATTGCCGAAGCGGCCGGCGAGGGCGCCGATGCCGCGCTGATCGCAGCCGGACCCGACGCGCCGCCCGGCTTCGCGGCGCTGACGCCCGAGGTGCTGGCGGAGCTGAACCTGTCCGCAGCGGCATGGTTCGGCGCGCATATCGAAGAAGCCGCCTGATGCATCCTGCGAGCAGTTTCCGACGTACCTTGTCAGTACGTGTTTCAATAGCGTATTGAGGTTGCCGAGGTTCGGCTGAACGCCGTGACTTTGGCTTATTGCACTGACTGCGTGCATTAACGTTCCGAGGAGACTGCAGATGAAGAGAAAACTCATTCCGATGACGCTGGCGGCTGTCTTGTCGGTGGGATTCGCGATGCATTCGCTGACGGCTTCAGCCACGCTCAAACCGGGCGATGTCGCGCCGCCGTTTACCGCGGATGCTTCGCTGGGCGGCAAGACCTACACGTATTCTCTGGCCGACGAATTGAAGAAGGGGCCGGTGGTGCTGTATTTCTATCCGGCGGCCTTCACGAAGGGCTGCACGATCGAAGCCCACGAGTTTGCCGAAGCGGTTGACGAGTACAAGAAATATGGCGCGACGGTGATTGGCGTATCGCACGACAACATCGACACCTTGACGAAGTTTTCGGTGAGCGAATGCCGCAGCAAATTCCCGGTGGCGGCTGATGCCGATTCGAAGGTGATCGGCGCCTATGATGCCGGCATGCCGATGCATAGTTCGATGGCCAATCGTGTGTCGTACGTGATTGCGCCGGACGGCAAGATTATTTACGAGTACACGAGCCTGTCGCCGGAGAAGCACGTCGAGAACACGCTGAAGGCGGTGAAGGATTGGGCGGCTGCGCATAAGCAGCCATAACGGGCGGGTTTTGCGCGGCGGCGCGTTTTTCGCAATGGTTTTTTGCCATGAGGATCGGGCGTTGCTCGTGCTAGCCTGAGTTTTTTTGCCGGGTGAGTTTGCGATGCCGATTCTCGTAGCACTCATTGCGCTGATCGCGCTGGTATATGGCGCTGTGCGGGCGTTTTATGCCTTGCAGGCGGCTTTTGGGTTGGGTGTTGCTGTTGGGGTTGCTGTTTTTGTTGGGTTGCTTTTGATTGCTGCGGTTGGTTATTGGTGGCGGCGGCGGAAGGAGGTCGCTCCTAATGTTCGTGATGGTGATTGGACTCACGAACTTAATGGCACCTGGGGGTCGGTGCGGCTTGCTGCTGGTAAACGGTTTTGTGAGGTTCGCCTTGGCGGCGAGCTGGGGGCCTATATTTTTGCTGATCTGCTTGGGGCTGAGGTGCAACGCCATGATGCTCTATGGCAGGTCGCTTTGATGGTCAAAGACCCTAAGCATCAGGTTTGGGTTTTGCCCATGCTGGGCGAGCGGCAGGCTAAGCAGTGGAGGAGGATTTTTTTGCTTGCTGTTGGGCAGAGGCTTTAAGGGTCTTTTTTGCCTTTTGCGGCGGCATTTGGCCGTGTTCCTGGGGCTTTGGCCTTTCCTTGAATTGTTAGTGGTCTATTAGTGTTGCCCCTGTGCGGGGCGGCACTTACTTTCTTTGCCGCCGCAAAGAAAGATAAGCAAAGAAAGCGGCTAGAAGCCCCTGCTAAGTGGGCACCGTGGTCTGCTACCGGTAGTGGTGCGACTGGAATCTGTGTTCGTGCCGCTGCTTAGGCTTGTGACAAGGGCGTCATACTTCCGGCGGCGCTGCGCGCGCCGAAGAGTACTTCTTAAAACCGCCCGCTACGTTTTAGCTCATACGTATCCACACGTTTGTGCTTTTGCGTTTGTGCCCTTGCGCCCAAGAGCCGTTTATAAAACCGATCGCTGCGTTTTGGCGCCCGCGTCTCGCCACCGGGCCGTGGCTCGTCATCGCACCGCCATATCATTTGAGGCGGGGTTCCCGGAAGAGTGCAGGGCGCGTCGCCGAGGCGAAGCCGATGGCCCTGCTGCGCAAAACCGAAGCCCATGGTTTCCCATGCAGACCCGTCCGCGACGCACGCAGTGCGGAGTGGGAGCTGACGAATCCTTTGTCACTAGCGTGGAATGTGAGAGAACACGGATTCCAGTCGCACCACTACCCGTAGCAGACCACGGTGCCCACTTAGCAGGGGCTTCTAGCCGCTTTCTTTGCTTATCTTTCTTTGCGGCGGCAAAGAAAGTAAGTGCCGCCCCGCACAGGGGCAACGCTAATAGACCACTAACAATGCAAGGAAAGGCACCAAGGCCAGAGCCACGAACAACAAGCGCCGCGAAGGCAAAAAACCTCAAGACGCTGCCACTCCAGCCCGCCGCCCCTTGCGGCCCTCCCACCGAACCCGAATCCGATCCATATAAAGATAAACCACGGGAGTGGTATACAAAGTCAGCATCTGACTAACAATCAACCCACCCACAATAGCAATCCCCAGCGGAGCCCGAAGCTCCGCCCCTTCACCACTTCCAAAAGCCAGCGGCAACGCCCCAAGCAGCGCGGCACAGGTAGTCATCATGATCGGCCGGAACCGCAACATACAAGCCTGATAAATCGCATCCTGCGACGACAACCCCTGCCGGGAGGCTTCAATAGCAAAATCCACCATCATGATCGCGTTCTTCTTCACGATGCCGATCAGCAAGATCACCCCGATCAACGCAATGATGCTGAACTCAGTCTTGAACAGCAGCAAAGCCAGCAACGCCCCCACGCCCGCGGAGGGCAGGGTCGACAAAATCGTCAGCGGGTGGATATAGCTCTCGTACAACATCCCCAGCACGATATACACCGCCGCCAATGCGGCCAGAATCAGGATCGGCTGGTCGGACATCGACTGCTGGAACGCCTGGGCCGTGCCCTGGAAGCTGCCGTGGATCGTCCCCGGCATGCCGATCTGCGCCATCGTGTCGTAGATCGCCTGCGTCGCCGTCGATAAGGACACGCCCGGCGGCAGATTGAACGAAATCGTCGAGGCCACGAACTGGCTCTGGTGATTCACCGACAACGGCGTATTCCCCGGCCCGAAGCTCGCGATCGCCGACAACGGCACCATCGTTTCCTTCGAGGTCGATACGGCCGCGCCCGATGAAGCACTCGACTTGCCGCTCGCCGCAATCGAATTGATCGCCTGGTTGCGCGCGGAGTCGGCAGCGATGCTCGCCACGCTCGATGCCGTCGTGCCGGCTGTGCCGCCAGTCGTTGCGCTCGTGCTCGCTGTAGTCGTTGTCTGCGCGGTCACCGTGCCCGCCGGCGCGTTAGTGGTCTGCGCGCCGCTCGCGCTGCCGCCCGAAGTGCTGACGTAAATCTGTTTCAGCATGTCGGGACTCTGCCAGTACTTCGGCGCCACTTCCATCACGACGTGATACTGGTTCAACGGGTTGTAAATCGTCGAGACCTGGCGCTGGCCGAACGCGTCGTACAAGGTGTTGTCGATCTGCGCCGGCTTGATGCCAAGGCGCGAGGCAGTCGCGCGGTCGATCGTCACCATCGCCTCGAGGCCGCCTTGCTGCTGGTCGGAATTCACGTCGGCGAGTTCGGGGCGCGCCTGCAGCGCCTCAGTGAGCTTCGGTCCCCACAGATACAGGTCAGGCGTCGAATCGGCCAGCAGCGTGAACTGATACTGCGCGTTCGATTGTCGGCCGCCAACGCGAATGTCCTGCACCGCTTGCAGGAAAGTCCGCGCGCCGGCCACGTCGCCGAGCGGGGCGCGCAGTTGCTGGATCACCTGGTCGGCGGAGAGCTTGCGCTCGCTCTTCGGCTTCAGCGAAACGAACATGAAACCGGAGTTGGTCTGCCGGCCGCCGGTGAAACCCGCCACGCTGTCCACCGCAGGGTTCTTGCCGACGATTTCCATCATTTCCGAGAACTTGCCTTTCATCGCCTGGAACGACGTGCTCTGGTCGGCCTGGATGCCGCCGACCAGCCGGCCCGTGTCCTGCTGCGGAAAGAAGCCCTTCGGCACGATGATGTACAGCCAGATGTTCAGTCCGATGGTCGCGAGCAGAATCATCACGATCAGGCGCGGATGCCGCAGCGCCCAGCCAAGGGTGCGCTCATAACCGCGATGCATCGACATGAAGCCGCGTTCGAGCCAGAGGCCGAAACGTCCTTCTTCCTTTTTCTCGTGCGGCTCGCGCAGCAGGCGCGAACACATCATTGGCGTCAAGGTGAGCGAGACGATCAGCGACACGCCAATCGCGAGCGACAGCGTCAGCGCGAACTCGCGGAACAGCCGCCCGACAATGCCGCCCATGAGCAGAATCGGCAGGAACACGGCGACCAGCGAGATACTGATCGACAGCACCGTGAAGCCGACTTCGCGCGCGCCGAGGAAGGCGGCCTTCATGCGCGGCACGCCGTTCTCGATATGCCGCGAGATGTTCTCCAGCACCACGATCGCATCGTCGACCACGAAGCCGGTCGCGATCGTCAACGCCATCAGCGAGAGGTTGTCGATCGAAAAGCCCAGCATATACATCGCGCCGAACGTGCCGATGATCGAGATCGGCACGGCCACGCTCGGAATCAGCGTGGCGCGCCAGTTGCGCAGGAACAGGAACACCACCATCACCACCAGCGCCACCGCGATCATCAGCGTGCGCTCGGTGTCTTTCAGCGACGCGCGGATCGTCGTGGAGCGGTCGGCGGCCGGCGCGATGTCGACGTCGGCGGGCAGCGACGCGTGCAATTGCGGCAGCATACCCATCACGCGGTCGATGGTGTCGATGATGTTCGCGCCGGGCTGGCGGTACAGGATCACCAGCACCGAACGCTTGCCGTTGAAGAGGCCGAGGTTGCGCAGGTCTTCGACCGAGTCGACCACCTCCGCGACGTCGGACAGTTTCACCGCCGCGCCGTTACGGTACGCGATGACAAGATCCTTATACTGCGACGCCTTGCTCGCCTGGTCGTTGGTGTAGATCTGCACGCGGTTCGGGCCGAATTCGATCGAGCCTTTCGGGCTGTTCGCATTGGCTGCGGCGAGCGCCGCACGCACGTCTTCGAGACCGATGCCGTAGTGGGAGAGGGCATTCGGTTCGAGTTCGACACGCACAGCCGGATTCGCTGAACCGCTCACATCCACTTCGCCAACGCCGTCCACTTGCGAGAGCGACTGCTGCAACACGGTGGCTGCCGAGTCGTACAACTGACCGGCGGTCAGCGTCTTCGAGGTGAGCGCGAGAATCAGGATCGGCGCGTCGGCCGGATTCACCTTGTGGTACGTCGGGTTGCTGCGCAAGCTCGCCGGCAGATCGGCGCGCGCGGCGTTGATGGCCGCTTGCACGTCGCGCGCGGCGCCGTCGATGTCGCGGTTCAGTCCGAACTGCAGCGTAATGCGCGTCGAGCCGACCGAGCTCTGCGAGGTCATTTCGGTGACGTCGGCGATCGAGCCGAGATGCCGTTCGAGTGGACTCGCGACGCTGGTCGCGACCGTGTCCGGGCTCGCGCCCGGCAGCGTCGCCTGCACCGAAATGGTCGGGAAATCGACCTGCGGCAGCGGCGCGACCGGCAGCTTGGTGAACGCGAAAATACCGGACAGCGCGATGCCGATCGCCAGCAGCGTGGTGGCGACCGGGCGGGAAATAAACGGACGCGACAGGTTCATCGCTTAAGTCCCTGCATCGGTGGCGGGCGGCACAGGCTTGCCGCGATTGAAGCGTTCACGTGCGCGGCGGGCGAGTGAGTCGAAACCGAGATAGATCACCGGCGTGGTGAACAGCGTGAGCAACTGGCTGACGATCAAACCGCCGGCAATCGCGATACCGAGCGGGCGGCGCAACTCCGAGCCGGCGCCGGTGCCGAGCATTAGCGGCAGGGCGCCGAGCAGGGCGGCGAGCGTCGTCATCAGGATCGGCCGGAAGCGCAGCAGACACGCCTGATAGATGGCTTCGCGCGGCGGCTTGCCTTCCTCACGCTCGGCGTAGAGCGCGAAGTCGATCATCATGATGGCGTTCTTCTTCACGATACCGATCAGCAGCACGATACCGATAATGCCGATGATGTCGAGATCGTGCCCGGTGATCAGCAGCGCGAGCAGCGCGCCGACGCCGGCCGACGGCAGCGTCGACAGAATCGTGATCGGGTGGATGAAGCTCTCATACAGCACGCCGAGCACGATATACATCGTGACGATTGCCGCCAGAATCAGGAACAGTTCGTTCGACAGCGACGCCTGGAACGCCAGTGCCGCACCCTGGAAGCGCGTCTGGAACGACGCCGGCAGCCCGACCTCCTTCTCCGCCTGATCGATCGCTTTCACGGCCGCGCCGAGCGACGAGCCGGGCGCGAGGTTGAACGACACGGTGGTGGCCGGGAACTGACTTAAGTGCGTAACGAGCAGCGGCGCCGGTTTCTCGATGAACTTCGCGATCGACGACAGCGGCACCTGGCCGCCCGACGAAGTGGAAGAGGGCAGATAGATCGATTTCAGCGACTCGGTGTAGTGCTGCATCTGCGGCTGCGCTTCCAGAATCACGCGGTACTGGTTCGATTGCGTGAAGATGGTCGAGATGATGCGCTGGCCGAATGCGTCATACAGTGCGCTATCCACGGTAGCCGGCGTGATGCCGTAACGCGACGCCGTGGCGCGGTCGATTTCGATGTACACCGACTGGCCGTTGTCCTGCAGATCGGTGGCCACGTCCGCCAGTTCCGGCGACTGCTTCAGCCGGTCGACCAGCTTCGGCACCCACGTGGTGAATTCGCTGATGTTCGGGTCGGTCAGCATGAACTGATACTGCGTCGGGCTGACCGTGGAATCGATCGTCAGATCCTGCACCGGCTGCATGTACAGCGAGGCGCCCGGAATATGCGCGACGTCCTGCTGCAACTGGCGGATCACTTCGCTCGCGGTGTTGCTGCGGTCGTCGCGCGGCTTCAGGTTGATCAGCATGCGGCCGCTGTTCAGCGTGATGTTGCTGCCGTCCACGCCGATGAACGAGGTGAGACTCTCCACGTCCGGGTTCTTCAGGATCTGCGCGGCGAGTTGCTGCTGGCGCTCAGCCATCGACGCATACGACACCGACTGCGGCGCCTGCGTGATCGCCTGGATCACGCCAGTGTCCTGCACCGGGAAGAAGCCCTTCGGAATGTACACGTACAGCACACCGGTCAGCACCAGCGTAAGCACCGCGACGAACAGGGTGGAGCGTTGCCGGTTCAGCACCCAGGTGAGCGCGACTGCGTAGCGGGCGATCACCCAGTCGATCGCTTTATGAGCCTTCGCTTCGAAACGGTGGCTTTCATGCGGTGGCGAGTGGCGCAGAAGCTTCGCGCACATCATCGGCACGAGCGTGAGGGAGACGATTGCCGAAATCACGATCGTCACGGCCAGCGTGATCGCGAATTCATGGAACAGGCGTCCCACCACGTCGCCCATGAAGAGCAGCGGAATCAGCACGGCGATCAGCGAAACCGTCAACGAAATGATCGTGAAGCCGATCTGCTTCGAGCCCTTCAGTGCGGCTTCCAGCGGCGATTCGCCTTCTTCGACATAGCGCGCGATGTTCTCGATCATCACGATCGCATCGTCCACCACGAAGCCGGTCGCAATGGTCAATGCCATCAGCGACAGGTTATCCAGCGAGAAACCGCACAGGTACATCACCGCGAGCGTGCCGATCAGCGAGAGCGGCACCGACAGACTCGGAATGATGGTCGCGTAGACGTTCGCGAGGAATAGATACATCACCAGCACCACCAGCACGACCGACATCAGCAGTTCGAACTGCACGTCGCGCACCGAAGCGCGGATCGTGGTGGTGCGGTCGGTGACGATCTCGACGTTGAGCGCGGCGGGCAGCGATTGTTGCAGTTGCGGCAGCAGTGCCTTGATGCTGTCGACCACCTGGATCACGTTCGCGCCCGGCTGGCGCTGCACGTTCAGGATGATCGCCGGCGTGTTGTTGACCCATGCGCCGAGCTTGGTGTTCTCCGCGCCCTGCACGATGTTCGCGACGTCCGTCAGCATGACCGGGCGGCCGCCCTTGTACGCGACCACGGCGCTCTTGTAGGCGTCGGCGTCGGTCAGCTGATCGTTCGCGTTGATCGTGTAGTTGCGCGTCGGGCCGTCGAAGTTGCCCTTCGGCGTGTTGACGTTCAGGTTCGAAATCGTGGTGCGCAAGTCGTCCAGATTCAGACCGTACGCGGCGAGCGCGCGCGGGTTCGCCTGAATCCGCACGGCCGGGCGTTGACCGCCGGACAGGCTCACCAGACCCACCCCCGCGACCTGCGAGATTTTCTGCGCGAGACGCGTGTCGGCCAGGTCCTGCACCTGCGTGAGCGGCATCGTCTTCGAGGTGATCGCGAGCGTGATGATCGGCGCGTCGGCAGGATTGACCTTCGCGTAGATCGGCGGCGCGGGCAGGTCGGACGGCAGCAGGTTGCCCGCGGCGTTGATCGCCGCCTGGACTTCCTGCTCGGCGATGTCGAGCGGCAGATCGAGGCTGAACTGCAGCGTGATGATCGACGAGCCGGCCGAGCTTTGCGACGACATCTGATTCAACGACGGCATCTGCCCGAACTGGCGTTCGAGCGGCGCGGTGACCGACGAGGTCATCACGTCCGGGCTCGCGCCCGGATAGAAGGTCTGCACCTGGATCGTCGGATAGTCGACCTCGGGCAGCGCGGAGAGCGGCAGAAAGCGCAGCGCGACGAGACCGACCAGCATGATCGCCGCCATCAGCAGCGCGGTGCCGACGGGGCGCAGAATAAAGGCGCGGGATGGATTCATGCGATAGTTGCCGTGCCTTTATTCCGAGGCTTGCGCCGCGTGTTTGCGATGATGTCCATGCGCGCCGGATGCGCCCGAAGCGGCAGCCGCACCGCTTGCACCGCTTGCACCACGCGCGCCCGAAGCGCCGCGCGGCTTGTCGGCCGGAATCGTGATTTTCGCGCCTTCCTTCAGCCGGTCCGAACCGTCGATCACGACGCGCTCGCCGATCTGCAGGCCGGATTTGATGCTGGTGCGTTCGCCGTCCACTGGACCGATCTTGACCGGACGCACGGTCACCGTGTTGTCCGGCTTCACGACATACACGAACTGACCCATCGAGCCGTTCAGCACGGCCGGCGTCGGCACAATCACGGCGTCCTTGATCGTGTCCACGAGCAGGCGCGTATTCACGAACTGATTCGGGAACAGCACGTTCTTCTCGTTCTGGAAAACTGCGCGCAGTTTGACCGTGCCGGTCGTGGTGTCGATCTGGTTATCCAGGGTTTCGAGCGAGCCGCCTTCGAGCGAGGTGGTGTTGCTGCGGTCGTACGCGGTGACCGAGAGCTTCGCGCCCGTTTGGGTCTGCTGGAGGATTTGCTGCAGGTTGTCTTCGGAGGTCGTGAAGATCACGCTGATCGGCTGCAACTGCGTAATCACGACGATGCCGTTGGTCAGGCTCGGCGTCACGTAGTTGCCCGGATCGACCTGGCGCAAACCGACGCGCCCTGACACCGGCGCCGTGATGCGCGCATAGACGAGGTCGAGCCTGAAGGTATCGATGTTCGCCTGATCGGACTTCACCGTGCCTTCATACTGCCGCACGAGCGAGGCCTGCGTATCGACCTGCTGGCTGGCGATCGAGTCTTGCGAGAGCAGCGTCTGATAACGCTTCAGGTCGAGGCGGGCGGTTTGCAGCAACGCCTGGTCGCGCGCGAGGGTGCCTTGCGCGTTCTCCAGCGAGATCTGATAGGGACGCGGGTCGATCTGCGCGAGCACGTCGCCCTTCTTGACCATTTGACCTTCCTTGAAAAACACGTCCTGCAGCACGCCGCTCAACTGCGGCAGCACGGTGACGTTGGCGAGCGGCGTGACCGTGCCGAGCGCGGTCAGCACGACCGGCATCTCACCCTGGGTGGCGGTTGCCACGTGAACCGGCTGTGGCATGTTGGCGAGGCCGCCGCCACGGCCCCCGCGGCCGCCGCCGCTCGCGCCGCTTGCACCGGCAGCTCCGCTCGCGCCGCCGCCGGGCCCGCCCCACGGATGCCAGCGCCACAACACGATCCCGAGGATGACCAGCGCCGCAACGATCAGCGCGATGTTGCGCCCGCGATGGCTTTTTGCTGCGACCGGTGTGTTGCCGGGACCGCCGACAGGCTTCCCGCTGGTGGACGGTTGCGAACCGGGTTGAGAAGCCGGGGCGGCAGGGCGTGAAGTTTCCGAATGCTTTTGTTGTTCGTCCATCGGTTCGGTCTGGTGGCTGGCTTTGATGTGAGCCGCTCGTGCGCTTGTACCGCTTCAAGAGTTCAGCGGACCGGCACGCAGGCGGCATGGCAGGCGGTTTCGACAGCGGACGCGCCGCAAATGTTCAGCGCGATGCTACCCGAGGCGCGGGACAAAGATGTTAACGCATTGCGCCATCATGACAGGTCGGCGGGACGTTATCGAAGGGCAATAGCGGCAAGCCGGGCAAGCGCCCGCGACGGGAATGCGTGATCCTACGTCGCGGGCTCTGTAACAGTCCACCCGTGTATTTTTCTTTTGATTACGAAGGTTACAGTACGAGCGGAGGGTGGCAAGGCAATGTAATGGCCGGCGAGTGCCCACGCGTTTCAATTGTCGAGGCGGCGCCCGGGTGTGCCGCCGATCTCGAGAACGATCTTGCTGATGCATTCGAGCAGGGCCGGCGCCGCGCGCGAGATCAGCCAGTCGCGTGGGCACTGGTCTGCGGCGCCGCCGCAATTGACGGCATAGCGCTCGCCCGAGGGGCCGATGAATCCTGACGCGATGGCGTTCAGGCCGTCGTACCATTCGCCCGTGGCGATCGCGAAGCCTTGCTCCGCGGTTTCCCGTAGTGCGCTTGTCAGGCGGTTGCTGACATGGCCCCAGTCGTCGCCTTCGGCGGCCTGCAGGCCGGTCAGCAATTTTTCCCGCTCCGGTTCGGCAAGCGCCGACAGATAGGCGCGGCCGACTGCCGTGCGGCTGAGGTTCATGCGCGAGCCGATTTCGAGGCGCGATACCAGCACCGCCGAACGTGGCCGAATCGCATCGATCACCACCATGTCGAGGCGGTCGCGTACGGCCAGATGCACGGACAACGCGGTGCGTTCGGCGAGTTCGATAAGGAAGGGGCGCGCCCGGGCCCGGATGTCGAAGTTGCGCAAAAAGCCGTTGCTCAACTCCAATACCGACGAAGTCAGGACGAATCGCTCGCTGTCGGGCAGGCGGAACAGGAACCCTGCGCCGACGAGCGTGGCGGTAATGCGCGAGACGGTGGGCTTTGGAATGCCGGTCAGCTCGGTCAACTCGCGGTTGCTGAGCGGCGCATCGGCCGCGGCGATCGAGCGCAGCACGGTCAAACCACGTGCCAGCGCGGTGACTTCCTCGCCCGGGCCGTCTTTGTCTTTGGCTGGGCCTGCGGCAGTTCGGGAGGACGTGGGTCGGGTCATATCGTTTTTCTGGAACTATATTTCAATATTCTGTTCGTTTGCCTGTCAGCAACCGTTCCGCAAAGATGCGGCAGAAGCCCCAAAATGGGGCATGAATTCCATTTTTCATCAGAAGATTCATTGTATCGGAATATTTTGCCGAGACGAATGAGGCCTCTTTAGATTTTGCTTGACTTAGTCAGCATAACCATAAAAAATGGAATCTCATTTCGAAAGACGGTTTCAGGTTCTGCATTTTGAAATTCTGAACCAACCGTGGTCCGCGGAGTGTCTGGTCGAGTACCTCTAACAGTCTCCCGTAGCAGTCCACGCAGTGTCTGTCTCGAGTCCGGCGTTCAATATCGCGCGCCCGCCCAACTTTCGAATACCGTCTCTCAGGTTCTAGCACGGCCCTCGGAATGGCTAGAACTTTTTAAGGCGTCACGGAAACGTGACGCCTTTTTTTTCGTCCATGGGTGCACAACAAAATCTGCGGCATTCCTAAAACGCCCCTTTGTGTGCAACAAATACAGTTCTTCAGTAGCGATGCGGAGGGGGCGGCCGGCGGTGCGGAGGCGGCCGATGATGATGGCGCCTGGGTGGTGGCAGAATCGGGAGCTTCGCCGTTAGCGCGAGCAGGTTGAGGCAGGTGTCTTTTACTGAGCAGGCGTTCGGCGTGCATACGAAGACCACCTGTCGTGCCGACGGTTCCCGTGCAGCGGCTCTGGCCTTTGAAGTTGTGCGGGTTCGATACTGGCTGGCTGTGGTACGTCATGCTGCCGCGTCTGCTCGAAGCGAATGCGAGAAAACGGGTTGCTCCGCGGCCAACTTCCGCTTGTTGGCAGTCTGCGGGAACACGTACCAACTGCCGTCATCATGCTTGAAGAAGAACAGCATGTGCGTTCCCGATTGCGACGCGCTTTCGACGCACACGTATCGTCGGCCACCCAATCTGGTGCGGCTGAAAGCGGTCACACGAACTGGCGTTGCGGGCGTCGGCGCGAGCCATTTCTCTACCTGACAACGCAGGGATTGCCCATTCGTGCTCTTCATGTCTCCCTCCAGCAAGTCTGAAGGCCACCAAGGTTAGATAGAACGCAGACCACCGACGCCAGCGCCGGCCTGACATTGGGCCGTCGCTGGCGTTAGCGATAGGCGTTATTGTCCGATTTGCCGGCTCACGTGGTTTTCCTGCTGGTTCAACGCGTAGTCTTCGCGCCTGGTAATGTGGCTGCCGTTCTGGCTCGCCATGTCGCGCTCTTCCTGGCGAATCTGATGGTCATCGCGATGCAGTCTCGCCGCCTCGGCGTGGGACATCTCACCCTCTCGTACTTCCTGGTGAATGCGACGGTCCTGATTCGCGAGGCGATCATTGACCTCGGCACGGCGTGGGTGCGATGCATCCCAGTTCGTTTGCGCCGACGCGGTGCCCACGAATGACAGGGCGAGTGCCGCCGCAGCGGCGATTTTGTAGGCAGCGTTGTGCATGGTCGTCTCCGATTCAGTTGAAGGGACGGCTTCTAGCCGTTCAACTGCTTAACGTTTTGGACGACCACGATGCTGACCGCGCAGTTGTGAGTTCTGAAACCGAATATTTCGTGACGACTGGGCTGCGGGAAATCATGCGAACGCAGGGAGATGTTTCAATCTACACGTCTCGTTACACACAAAAACACCGGTAATCTGCCGGCTCAATATAGTGCGCTCACAACTGACGAGTGAGGCGTGTATGAAAAGAGTTTTTGTGCTGATGCTGATGGCCGTATGTCTTGGTAGCGCGCTGGGCGGCTGCATTGTGGTGCCAGCAGGCGGCTACTATCACCGCTATTAAACCGCAGGCAAAGCGGGCGGCGCATGAACAGAAGGCAGATGCGCCGCCGGCAATCCTGAACGGTCTTATTGAACAGTCTTTGTTGGCATGCGGTTGTCTTCAGAGTGCATAGCGGATATGCCCATGTCGCTCGTGGCGGCCGCGGTCTTGCTCATGTCGCCGGGAACCCGGTTCCACGGGCTCGATACGGGCTCGCTGTGATACGTCATCCCTGCCGTCGCGGCACCGTGCGCGCCGCCGCTGCCGTTGCCGCCGTTGCCATTCCCGCCGGCTTGCGCAAACGTTGCAGCGCACGCGCAAAGCGACGCAACAGCCAGACGCGCGAACAGCGCGTTCATCGTCAACTTTTCCATGGTATTTCTCCGGTGATATCGGCATGCGTTTGCAGCGCCGAAGTCTCATAGACCGCTCAAGGCTGACTGGTTGCGTAGCGGCGACGCGCAAGCAGCTACCCGAGTCTGAACAGAACAGCTATTTGCTGAGTCCAGATGTGAGGTATGTGATTCAGTCGCGGTTCGACGCGGAAAATGACAGCGCTGCGAATGCTCTGTTCGTCGGATTGCCATGCGTAATTGCGCGGCCTTGACTGCATATACGGGGAATACCTGCGCCTGGATTCAAAAATGAACTGCAGTATTGCCGTGCTCGGCGCACTGGTGATGGAGCTCCCATTTGACATCGCGAAGGCACTGGCTTTCGCTCTTATTTCCAGTACGCTCTTTGCGCCCTTTTAATGGAAACGTCATTTGAGGGAGCGTCTCGTGATGAAGTCGATTGCTATTATTCCGGCTCGTCCTCGTCAACTTCTTCGCCGTCCTCCGACTCAATCCGGGTGGTTCCACCCGTCGCTGGAGGGTCGCTGGCAGGGAAGGTGTCTTCAATAGTCTTATCGACATCCTCCTCAGACTTTTCACTCGCGGGGTTCTGTTCCTTCGGGCTGGTGGCCATGTGTATCTCCGGTTGCGTTGGGAATGATTTGACGCCTATGCCGCCGCAATGGGGCGCGCGGCGGCATAGGCGCTACAACGGTACCGTTTGGATTTTAGTGTTCGCTTGGCCGGAAAGCAGGGTCACTTTCCACCGCCTCGCGGGTCGCTGACCAGTACGGCTGCTGGTTGTAGTAGCGATATGTCGACTCTCCCCACTTCGCATCCGCCATCATCGGCCAGTGGTCCTTGTCAAATCCAGGGTCCTCCTTAAGGCGCTGCGCGGCAATGTCGACGACGAAGCATTTCTCTTCCGTATCAAGAGTCAGTGCGCTCCACGGGATGGCATGCAGGGTAGAACCCATTCCAAGGAAACCTCCCTCAGAAAGTACCGCATAGGCAATGCGGCCGTTCCGGACGTCAAGCATGATGTCTGAAATTTTTCCCACGTGTTCGCCATCAGATGACATGACCTTGTTCCCATCGAGCGTTGCTGCGGCCATGATGTCCGGCCCTGGTCCTTCTCCCATGCCACCGCCGACGATGTCAGCTCCGCGTTGGGTGTCGCCTTGCGGGTTAATTGAGCCCATGATTCACCTCCTTCAAAAAAGGTACTTCAATGGCGCGCAAGCGGTGTTCCCAGTCGAAGCTTCGAGCGCGGGCAACTAGAAGCAAAGTCTGGAGGGTATTGGTTGCCATCGGGAGCCTGCAGGAGCCGGCACATTGACGCGGGTTTGGGGACCAGACAAACGCTTCGCCAACAGTGAGTTAATGGCGAGCTCCAAGGCACTCAGGTCGACGGGCTTTGAAAGAAAAACATTCCAAAGCGTGGATTTCTCTTCCGGCGGCACCCGCCCGGAAGCCATCACCACAGGAATCTGGGCAAGCGCGGGATAAAACTTCAGTCGTTCGCATAAGGCAATTCCATCCATGCCTGGCATGTCGCAGTCAGTGACAATCAAGTCGGGAAGGCACTGCGCAGCTTTGGCGAGAGCTGCCTCCCCACCTTCCGCGAGGAGCACGTGGTAACCGCGTCCCACCAGGACAATCTGGAGCAGCCACAGCGAATCTACGTCGTCATCGACGAGCAGGATGGTAGACATATCGCGAACCCAGAGGTATTCCGTTTTTGCGCAACGCCTATGCCTGCCAACCTGGCTACGGCCCACTTGTGAAGCCAGAATCAATCCATTGCGGCTGCCCTGCAGCTAGTCCGTTCGCGAGTGAGCGTGTCATGGTGCTGTCTGGCGGTTCTGCGGCCTGGTCCGGCGGCGGCTCGATAGGCCGCTCGTTATCCCGTCGTTGCCGAGGTGGATTTACTGACCCACGGCACGGCACTTGCGCAAAGCAGGACGCGGGCTGACACCTTCCGGTGCTAACGGCCGCTTCGCTCAAGGAGATTGTTATGCGAGTCGCGACGAGAGGAGTTTTGATTTCAGCGTTGATTTTCGGTGTATCAGGTTCCGTCTACGCCCAGGGAGCGGGTGGCGGAGGGGCGGCCGGCGGTCAAGGCGGCACGGGAATGAGCAAACCGAGTGCGGATGGTTCAACCGGTACGGTATCGGGCGCGTCTGGGGCGAATAGCATGGCACCCGCTGGTACTACTTCGCACAAGAAGATGCACAAGAAGTCCAGCGCTGCCACGCCGGCGTCGGTCACTAATCCCGGTTCGGGCGGCAGTTGATGACGACCTCCGCTCGCGTTCGACGCTCGTTCAACGCGCTTTCGTGTGGCACGCCACTTGCGCAACTCTCGGGCCATTCAAACGAAATATGGAGGTTCAAATGACTGAGTCGCATCAACTCACCGCCGCGGCGGCCGGGGCCCCGCCCGTTGCGTCCGAGCCAGCCAGTTCCACCGGGTCATCTCAACAGGATAACGACTCTACAGCGAAGTCCAGCGGCGGCAACGGAGACCGAGCAACCGGTGGCCGGACGCTGTCCGACGTGAAGGACAAGATTGCTGGTGCACAGGAGGTGGTCAAGAAGAAGTACCGTGTCGTCTCTGAATCAACCGACGATTACGTTCATGAGGCTCCGTGGAAAGCGGTCACGATGGCACTCATAGGCGGACTTATCATCGGCATGCTTGCCCGCCGCTAACGCGGATTCAGCTCTATAGGAGAAGAAATATGGACCCAGTCTCGCATGGAATTATTTTCTGGCTGATTATCGGAGGCATCGCTGGCGCTCTCGCGGGTCGTATCGTCGACGGCGGCGGCTTTGGCATTGTGGTTGATATCATCGTGGGAATTGTCGGAGCTTTCATAGGTGGTTGGCTTGGCGGGGCGATGGGTTTGCACCTGGGAGGCGGCATAATCGGCTCACTGATTACGGCGCTGATTGGCGCGGTCATCCTGCTCGCTGTCTTGCGACTTTTCAGCCGAGGCCGTGCGCGTCCACTCTAAAGACTTCAATTTTCTTATCCGCTGAGCGTGCCGCTACTGATGGCAAACAGTTCGGGCCTGAGACAGTCCGACAGTCAGTCGAGCGCTGACGTCGAGCGATGGAGATGCGGCGGACCGCATCTTCATCGCCGAATCAACCGAGGCGCGAGCAGACCTGGGAGCCTCCGGGGCTGCCTCTGTATGAACGACAGCATGCCAGAACATGACGAGCTACCTAACTGCGTTCGAAAGACAAGACGCGCTAGAACTTCTCTACCCAAGGTCGCAACTCAACCTCCCACGTCCACGCACTACGATGCTGGCGATGGATATGGAGGTATTCCTTGGCGATGGCGTCGGGGTCCAACCATTTGTCTTCATTGCTGGCAACGTCCGCCTCGGGACGGCTGCTCGCGATGCCACCGTCGATGACGAAATGCGCGACATGAATATTTTTCGGAGCGAGTTCTCGCGCCATACATTGGGCCATCCCTCGCAACGCGAATTTGCCCATCGCAAATGGCGTCGAACCCGGTAGCCCCTTCACACTCGCAGTAGCGCCAGTCAGAAGGATGGTGCCGCTGCCGCGCGCCAGCATCCGAATGGCTGCGGCTTGGGCTACGTGAAAGCCACCGACGGCGGTCACTTTCAACGCATCCTCAAGCTTCTCTGATTCGATGTCTTCGACTGCCGCGCGGTAGCGGCCACTCGCGTTGTACACAACGAGATCGGGCGCGCCGAATGCGTCCTCTACGCGGTCAAAAAGTGCGGTGACATCCTCCGGTTGACTGGCGTCGCAACGTACGGGCAGAGCGCCCGTCTCATCGACGAGCTCCGTCAGCTTGCTGGTATCACGGGCAGCGAGCGCAACCTGCATGCCTTCTGCCGCGAACAGTCGTGCGAGCGAAGCACTCAATCCTTTTCCTGCACCCACAATCAAAGCGGTCTCAGTTCGACTCACGGTTCCTCCAGATTCAACAGGGACTGGAATTGCTACGTACAAGTGAAGTTAACAATTCCAGCGCGTGTGTGACTGCATTTGTATCCGCACACCTTGGCCTTTTAGCGGGCGGGGTTGCGGGATGCGCGCTTCGTCATATTGTCGGCCGGCAACATGCCCGGCAACGCCTCCACAAAGAAATCCGCTTGCAATGCGGCCCCAGCCTGCACGTCGTACTGTGCAAAGTCGCGCACACCGGCGGCCAGCAGAACTTCGTCGTCGAGGAAAAAGTTTCCTGTGCATTCTTTGGCCGGGCGCGTCAGGATGTAATGGGCCGCGTCGGCGACGATCTCAGGCGTGCGACACGCTGCAATCATGTCCTTGCCACCAATTTCATTTTGCACAGCAGCTGTCGCTATCGCTGTTCGAGGCCATAGCGAATTGACGGCGACACCCCGGTCTCTGAACTCTCCGGCAAGCGCGAGTGTGAACAGGCTCATCGTGTATTTCGCAATGGTGTATGCCGGAAAATCGCTAAACCATTTTGCGTCCTGGACCAACGGAGGGGACAGCGTGAGGATGTGCGGGTTCGACGCATTGAGAAGGTGCGGCAGGCACGCTTGCGCGCATACGAACGTGCCTCTGCCATTGACCCCATGCATCAGGTCGTACCGTTTGACGGGTGTATCTAGCGTGCCTGTCAGTCGAATGGCGCTGGCATTGTTCACGAGGATATCGATGCCGCCGAACAGAGCAACGGCCTCGGCGACTGCCGCCTTTACGCGTTCTTCGTCGCGAATATCCACAACCAGCGGGAGCGCCTTGCCGCCCGCAGCTTCAACGGCCGCAGCCGCCGTATGAATCGTGCCCTCGAGACGCGGGTCTGGCTCCGCGGTCTTGGCGCAAATCACGATATTCGCGCCGTCGCGTGCGGCTCTGAGTGCAATCGCGAGTCCGATGCCGCGACTGCCACCGGACATGAATAGTGTCTTGCCAGCAAGGCTCATGGTCGTCTCCTGATGATTTACAGCAGCATACGCTTCCGCCGTTATTGGCGCGCAGGGGAGCGCTGCAGCTTACGCGTCGCAAACCTCCTTCAGCATAGGGATTCCCGCGAACCAGCGAGGCGCGGGAGCGGGCGGCATTGTCTGGCATTTTGCAATTGTGATTTCACGCTATCGGTCTAGAAAAAAGATAGGCCAGATCTAAACTCCTATCGAAACTGTAGCGAGGTGAAGAAATGATGAAGCTTATCGAAGGCGCGGTCTTCCTGGGTGCGCTGATGCTGTATCTGGTGCCCGCAATGATTGCAGACGCGAGAGACCGCGAAGACGCCTTTGCGGTGACCATGGTGAACATCCTGCTCGGATGGACCGTGATCGGTTGGTTCGCGGCGCTGATATGGGCGCGCCATCCGGTCAGCGATCGCCGTCTGAAGCAGTTCGCAAAGCGGGCACAACGTGCGGTTGCACGAGTCACTATTGATGCAATAGTTGCTCGCGCTGAAGGTCGTGCTGGGTCCATTCCCTTGTTCAACCCGCGTTTGGTGCCGGTCGTGGCGCGCATCGCAGCAAGCAGCCGTTACCAGCATAGAGGTTAGTCGGTGCCTTGGGCCGAGTGCGAATGGACGGTCCTGACACTCGAGAGACGGGCGCTGTATTGCGTCCTGTTTTCAGACTTGCTTGTTGATTGACCGGGGCGTCAACGCTCTAGTCAATCGAAGAAATTTTTGTGGAGATTGAAATGGATATGCCTGTTACCGAAGAGCAAGTTCGTACGCTCGCGTTTTATCTGTGGGAGAAAGAGGGAAGTCCCGAAGGGCGTTCCCAGGAATATTGGGCAAAGGCACGGCAGCAGCTAGGCGCAGATCGCACGTTGGCAGAATCGGATTAAGAGATTAGTTTGGTGTGACCAGAGTTCCTGAGCGGAGGTTCACTTGCTCGAAACGTCGGCGCTGTTCCACGTATTCAGCCGGAAGGGAGGATAATTGGACGCGTCATCGAGCGCATCGTGAGACCGAGCGAAAGGAGCGACGACGTGCGAAATCAATCTACCGAGTGGTCAAGCAACGACGTCCCAGCTGGTGACCGCACAGATGCCTGGCAGTCGGTGCTCAGTACCAGCTACAGAGAGTGGCAAGTCCCTCACCGTCTGCCTGCTACCTTCTACGCCCACGTCAAACATCATGATTTCGCGGGAGCCGGGATCGTCGAGACGGTATGCGATCCCTGCAAGGGGCAACGCACGCGCGGGCAGGTTCGCCACGATGATGAACTGTATGTCGGAGTGCAACTCACGACGGGCGGGCGCGAACGGTTCAGGATTGGCGATTCAGGCGTGGAGGTCGCGTCCGGCGATGTAGTCGTCTGGACGACCGATCAGTCCATCGAGTTCGAAGTTCTCGAGCGCCTGCATAAGGTGACGCTGATGATTCCATGGTCGGTTATGCGAGAACGGCTACCGGAACGCAAACAGCCGCCGACCGGAGGCAAAATCGAAAGCCGCACAGGCGTCGGTTCATTGCTGGCTGTGCACCTGCTCGCCCTTTCAAATGAAATCGCAACACTCGACGAAAGCGTTCAGGGTTCCGTCAGCAGATCCACGCTCGAACTGTTGGGTATCGCGCTATCCGGCCAGCAACCGTCAGCGACGTTCGACGCCAGCGCGGCGATGCTCAGACGTGTGCAGGACTTCATCCTGCAGCATCTGCACGAAGACGACCTGAACCCGACCCGGATTGCCGAGGCAAATCACATTTCGCTGCGTTACCTGCACATGCTGTTTCAGCGCAGCGACATGACCGTTTCCGGATGGGTACTGGACAGACGACTGCACGCCTGCAAGCAGGCGTTGACGGACCCGGCCTACAACCGGCAACGCATCTCGGAGATAGCGTTCCGCTGGGGGTTCAATTCAACCAGCCATTTCTGCCGGGCGTTCAAAGAGAAGTACGGCGCCTCACCGGGTGATGTTCGCAGGACTACGGGTGTCGGTCCGTTGGACGAGTTGACATGACAAACGCGGACCGGAGCTAGCCTTTTCGCTGAGTCCACGTGCTTGTGTTGCCTGCATGCGTGTACCTATACGTAATGCCCCGAACGCTCGAGAACTTCAATTTTGTAGCCATCGGGGTCCTGAATGAAGAAGAACCGGGCGAGCATCTCTTCGCCGCGCTTGAATTCCTTCACGGGCGTGGGATGGATGCCAAGCTGCGTCATACGCTCATGCTCATTTTCAAGCTCAGGAACGGCTACAGCGATGTGTCCATAGCCGTCGCCATGCGTGTATGCCGGCTCGCGGCCTTTGTTCCACGTCAGCTCAATCTCAAAGTCATTCTCTTCGTTGCGAAGATAGACCAGCGAGAAGTCGGGGAAATCAAGGCGATGACTTGTCGACAGCCCGAGCGCGTCCTTGTAGAACTGCAGCGAACGCTCAAGGTCGTGAACCCGCACCATGGCGTGAATGATTTTGGCCAATTTTTACTCCCTTGTTGCGTAATGCGCGACGCGAGTCAGGCCGAAAAAGACGTGAACGTCTGAACTGCAATTTTCCCCTCTCTAACGTAAAGAGTGTCCGTTGCGAGTGTGACCCACGGCTTTGCCTCCCAGGCGAGGTAAGCCACGTTGCCGATTGTGCTCATGCTTGTAATCTTGAACGCCGGCCAGAACGCCGGGTCTGCACCGTCAACAAATGCCTTGAAGAAGCCCGAGATCTCATCGCGGCCACGGAAGGTCCTGTCCGGCGTAATGACGGCGGAGCTGTCGTCGTAATCCTTGAGAATCTCCTCAACGCCGTGAGCGAACGCGCCGAGATGATGGTCCAGCACCTGTCTGGTTGCTGTTTCTGCCTGTTCAGAGAGATTTGACATGTCGAGTATCCACGAGAGGAGCAACGGGATGGTTCGGTAACGATGGCCGTTGCCGATACATGACGTAGACAGCAGTGCCTTCAGCCCGCGTATGCACGCTGCGCCTCGTCCCAGGTCACCACCACGATCGGCGTGCCATCTTCCTTGATGAAGGATAGCGGCCCCAGGAACGTCATGTAGAACTCGCTGTCGACCGGGAACGCGGTTTTGTCATGACGCGCATTTGCGGACTCGTAACCGTACGCCGGCGCGACGACCGTGTCGCCGCCGTGTTCGCTACCACCGCGGACGTCCATGCGGCCCTTCGTCAGCAAATATTCGCCCGGCCCGACGTGAAAATGCGCGTTGAAGGACGAGCCCGCGGGGCAATCAAAAATCGCGGTCCATGCGCCCATTTCGGGGGAGGCGTGAAGCATCTTCCAGCGGATTCCTCCTTGCGAGAGAGCCTCCGGGAAGGGCTTCCACGGGATCTCATCGATTTGAACCGCTTCTTCGCGAACCTTCGGTTTGATGTCCATCGTCGTCTCCAGATTTCGCCAAACCGAATTCGAGTTCGGCGTGGTTTGTGGGTGATTCAACGATATCGCAGGGGCGCGCCGGAGGATTGCACGGTAGTGCAAGTCGAGTTGCCTGTCAGTGCACCGGAGGGCTCAGAACACGTCTTATCGGTTTAATTACAACGCGCTTCGCGCCCGCCTTCTCAACGACTGCAAAAGCAATTGCGTTCCTCGACGCAGGATTTTTCGTTGTGTGCAAAAATCGGCGCGCGCGACTTAAGGTCCGTACGGTTTACAGCCCATAACAAGGACAGTTGGCCGCATCTATAAAGGTGACGAGGAGTAGACAATTGATTCAGCGTATTTCCGCTTTTTTCACTCAGGTGGTGCATCGGGTGTTGCCCGATCCCCTGATTTTTGCCATTTTGCTCACCGGCGTCACCTTCGCACTCGCGCTTGGTTTGACGCCGAAAGCGCCCGCCGACCTCGTGATGCTGTGGGGCTCCGGATTCTGGAACCTGCTCGCATTTTCGATGCAGATGGCGATGATTCTAGTAACGGGACATGCGCTGGCTAGCTCGGCGCCCGTCAAGCGAGTGCTTGTCGCGCTAGCGAGCTCTGCTCGCACGCCAGGTCAAGGCGTGATGTTGGTGGCGTTTGTCGGCGCCGTCGCGTGCGCCATCAATTGGGGATTCGGTCTCGTTCTGGGCGCGATGCTTGCACGAGAGGTCGCCCGACGCGTCAAGGGAACCGACTATCGGCTGCTCGTGGCGAGTGCTTACATGGGTTTCCTGACCTGGCACGGTGGCTTGTCTGGCTCTGTGCCGCTCGTCGCTGCCACCAAGGGCAATCCGATGGAGAAGACCGTCGGTCTGATTCCGGTTTCGCACACCATTTTTACGGGCTACAACGCGTTCATCACCATCGGCCTCATTATTCTTTTGCCCATTCTGGCAAGACTCATGATGCCGAAACCTGAAGACGTGGTTACGGTAGACCCGGCTCTATTGCAGGATCCGCCGAGTGTGGAGCGCAAGCTTGCGCCCGACGCGATGTTCGCTGAGCGAATGGAAGAAAGCCGTGTACTGGCCATCCTCGTGGCAGCACTCTGCGCCGTCTTCCTCGTCATCCGGTTCATCAACAAAGGGTTCGCACTGGATATCGACACCGTCAACCTGGTGTTCCTCGCAGCGGGCATCGTTCTTCACAAGACCCCCATGGCGTACGCACGCGCGGTAGCGGCGGCAGCGAAGGGCGCGTCCGGCATCATGATTCAGTTTCCGTTTTATGCCGGTATCCAGGCGCTGATGGACCACTCGGGCCTGGCGGGCGTCATCACGAAGTGGTTCGTTGATATCGCCAACGTCCACACATTCCCGTTGCTCGCGTTCCTCAGCTCGGCACTGATCAACTTTGCCGTGCCATCCGGTGGTGGTCATTGGGTCGTGCAGGGCCCATTTGTTATGCCGGCCGCGCAAGCGCTCGGCGCGGACCTCGGCAAATCCGCGATGGCGATTGCGTATGGTGAGGCCTGGACAAACATGGCGCAACCATTCTGGGCGCTTCCGGCGCTTGCCATTGCAGGCTTAGGCGTGCGCGACATCATGGGCTACTGCGTCACGGCGCTTCTGTTCTCGGGCGTTATTTTTGTGGCCGGCATGTACCTGTTCTAACTTCCAGGAAAGGGCGGTCCGTCTCGACGTGAGGGGGATCGCCACGCCGTACCTCTAACCGTGGCTGTCGACCCACGCGCGGGCCCAGTCAAGTCCGGCGTGCTGGGCTTGCTCTTCGGTATCGAAATAGCCAAGGACGCCGGATGCTTCAACGAGCTTGTTGTTTCGAGTAATCGTGCCGCTTGCTGCGTACCGTTCTGGCTGGAGAATGCCTTCCTGCTGCAGGATGGCGTGCCCCCACACGCTATAGCCGTGGTAGCTCTCCAATTCCATCAGCGCGTGACCTCAGCCGACATGCCACGAGAATCAACCCGAAGCACGTTTCCCTCGGGCGTGAACTGGCGCGGAATTGCCGACATATCGGGTTCGTCTGTCGGCGCGGTTTTCTGCACGTGGCTTTGCTTCACCAGCAGCCTGGGTGCGGATGTCGGCGAGCGCCGCGCATGCATGTTCACCGGGTGAGCAACGACGGGTCGATGAACCGCGAGCTTGCGTGCAGCGCCGACCCTATGGGGAGCGGTTGCACGGGCCTCAGGCGGATTCCAGACTTCCGTGTAGCCAGCCGCGTATACGGCCGGCGTGAGCGTCGCCATCAGTATGGCCAATCCAATACGTTTCACGCTTTCTCCTTGCCTGCTTTCCGTTGCAGCCACTCTTTGCAACCAACGCCTTGCCCGACGCAGCCGCCATCGCAGCCGGGACAATAAAAGTGCCAATTCGTTGCCGTGAAATTGCGTCGTGCGGTACTGTATAAATATACAGGTTTTTCGTGGCCCGTGTCCATCGTTACCGCTCTGTGGCAACTGCGCAAACTGGGTTACCTTCACACGTGCTGCGGGAGAAGGCTGAAAGGCGGGAATTGGCTCGCGAGTTTGAGGTCAACCAATTGGGCTGCGCAATGGGTTCAGTCATGTCACGAACGACGATGGATAAACAACGAGATCACAGTTTTGGCCATCATCTGCGCCTGGCACTGTTGATAGCGATCACAGCCGGCTCAGTACCCGCTTCAGCGGCGAGCTTCGACTGCAATCGCGCGCGTCTGCCGGACGAAAAAGCGATATGCGCATCCCGGCAATTGAGCGAATTGGACGTCGAGATGTCAGTGCGCTATCAGATGCTGACGGGTCTTGTCGCCATGGGTACGCGCGGTGACATGGGGGACGAGCAACAGTCCTGGTTGAGCGCGAGGAAGAAATGCGGTGCGAACCAGGCTTGCCTGCTTGGCGCATATCGGTCGCGAATTCAGACGCTAAAGGACGAGTACGCCCGCCTGGCTAGCCGTGGGCCATTCTAGAAGCAGCGTGCTGCGTTATACTCACTTCATGGAAACGAATCCGACCTCGCTGAAGCTGTATTGTTGGTGGCACGCCTGACCCAGGCGGCCCGTTTTTCACACGTACATCTACAACGTGATGCCGCCAGTCCTGGCGGCATTTTGTTTTTGCGCGCATGACTGGTGGTGTCCCCAAACACTGAGTTCACCATGTCACAGGCGAAACAACCCGTTATCCTCACTGGCGACCGGACAACCGGTCCCTTGCACCTCGGCCACTACATCGGCTCGCTGCGCACCCGCGTGCAGCTTCAAAACGAAGCGCAGCAGTTTTTGCTGCTCGCCGATGCGCAGGCGATGACGGACAACGTCGGCCGTCACCAGAAGGTGACCGACAACGTTATCGAAGTCGCGCTGGACTATCTGGCTGTCGGTATCGACCCTGCCAAATCAACGATCTTTATCCAATCGCAGGTGCCGGAGCTCGCGGAATTGACGCAGTATCTGCTCAATCTCGTGACGGTTGCACGCCTCGAACGCAACCCGACCATCAAGGCGGAAATCGTACTCCGCGGGTTCGAGCGGGATATCCCCGCCGGTTTCCTGACGTATCCGGTCAGTCAGGCCGCCGACATCACTGCGTTCAAGGCGACGCGCGTGCCTGTCGGTGACGACCAGTTGCCGATGATCGAACAAACCAACGAACTGGTGCGCCGTTTCAACAGCACCGTCGACAGGCAGGTGCTGGTCGAATGCGAAGCGGTGCTCTCGCACGTCGCGCGGCTGCCGGGCCTCGATGGAAAGACCAAGATGAGCAAGTCACTGGGTAACGCTATTACGCTCGGCGCGAGCCCGGACGAAATCACCAAGGCCGTGAACAACATGTACACCGACCCTAACCACCTGCGCATCAGCGACCCAGGCCAGGTTGAAGGCAACGTTGTGTTCGCGTTTCTGGATGCGTTCGAGCCGGACGTACCGATGGTCGACGAACTCAAAGCACACTATCGCCGTGGTGGTCTGGGGGACAGTGTGGTCAAGCGCGCACTCAACGATCGGCTGCAGGCGATGCTTGCACCGATTCGGGAACGCCGCCAGGAGTTGGCGACCGACCGCGCGGAAGTGCTTAACGTTCTGCGCCGCGGAACCATGCGCGCTCGGGAAGTGGCGGGTGCGACGGTATCAGAGGTGAAAGCTGCGCTTGGTTTGAATTACTTTCAGAACCCACGGTAGAAGATCAGCAAGCCGCGCGGCTGTAAACCCGGCGCAGGCCGGGCGTCGCGCGGTCGTACTTGCCCAGTCGTAGCTTTGGCGGGGCGGTGTGATGTATTGTCACATTCAGTTGATATACAGGACGGGCAATCCTCGAAGGAGATTGATTTGACCGTTCGAAAATCAACGTTGTACGTCGAGAATGCAACAAAGCATCCATTTGAGAGCTGCTTCGTCGACCTTGGTGGGCACTCCGCAGAGCGGGCCCTCACTGTGCTCACTGCCGCAGTCCATGCGGCTCAACGTGAAATGAATGCTTTTGACTGGATTGCAGACGCGCTTCCCGGCGCGACGCTCAAACCGGCCCTGGCATTCGGCACAGTCGGCGAACTGTATCGGTCATACACGAGACCAGCCGAGCTGGGACGCCTGAAAGGGGTGTTGCGCTCCTAACCAGAGCATTCCAATTTGTCCCGCATTCAAACATAGACGTCTATAGTGGAGGCATCGTCGCGCAAGGGGCGAGCTTACTTTTCTGGACCGACGCAATTGATGGGGGACGGCAAGATGCCTGCTGATTCTGGTTTGGCTTACGACCCACAGGGACAAACGCCTGGGTCATTGCTGACGCTGGTTGGATATCTCGAACTCTCGCTGGATGAGGGCGAGTGCGTCGTCATGATGCGGCAAGGTACAGACGTTTTTGCGGTCTACATCGGCGACCCGGCGGACGAGGACAACCCGTTGACCGGTCACGGAACGATCGCAGCAGGCGTGGCCAATGAGATTCTCGAACTGACTCACGCCGGCCTGAACCGGATAACGGTCGGCGACCAGACGTACCGGTTCGTTCGAAGCTTCACTCATATCGCAGACGTTGGAGCCGTGATATTTGCGCCAGCGTAGGCTTGTGAGCATCTCATCCTGCCTTTGCGGCATCGCGAGCCGGCTCTGCCAACGCGTCCGCTTTCGTCTCCAGAAACCCGGTCCCGAACCACTCCACTGTCCTTTGGAGGCGGGTGGCATACGAACGCATCGCTCGCGGCATGGTCTCACCTGTCAACGGTGAATGTTCCACCGCAAACCAATCTGAATCAGGCCCCGATGCGTTCGACTTTCACTAAATGGCTCTTCATTGTCTACGTTCTCGGTAGCGGGACACTTTATTCAATGGCCATACTGCTCCTGTTCCCCTTCGTCGGCAGGGCTGGACGATACTGGTTGGCAAAACAATGGTGTCGTGCACTGGTGGCAGTGATGCGCTGGCTGCCTGGCGTTTCATGTTCGATAGAAGGGCTTGAACATCTTCCTGATGGGCCGGCGATATTGCTGTGCCGTCACGAATCCACGTGGGAGACACTCGCATTTCTTGCGCTCTTTCCACGGCGCATCAGTTTTGTTTTCAAGGAAGAGCTTCTTCGTATTCCTTTTTTTGGCTGGGTGCTGCGTGGCCTTGATATGGTCAGCCTGAACCGCGGCTCCGCTCGGCAGGCTCATCAGGCGGTGACGCAGGAAAGCGCTGAGAGGCTGCAGAAGGGGGATGTCATCGTCATTTTCCCGGAGGGGACCCGAGTGCCACACGATGCCCCGTTGAGAATGACATCGGGCGGCGTGCGATTGGCTTGCGCGACTGGCGTGCCTGCTGTGCCGGTGGTGCTCAACGCGGGCAAAGTCTGGCCGGCGAAAGGCTGGCCCAGCGGCCGTGGACTAATTCGTGTGGTGGTCGGCCCGGCATTCTCTCCTCGGGACCTGTCACAGCAGGAACTGGGGCGAGCCGTCCACGAATGGATGAAAGACGAACTGCTGCGGCTTTGATACCGTTCCAGTCCGACTGCAGGCTCGTTTTGTCGTGCTTCTTCAGTTACCTTTGGCCTCATCCCCAGACCCCATTCGAAACACCGAGATCCCCTCCATAGGGTCCAGTGTTTCGCGCCAGGGTGCTCGCTCCAGCAAGCGGATCGTGTCTTCATAGCCCACGGCCCAGCGTCGCTCGATGCCACTCGACGAAAAATCGATATCCCTGTTCAAATCGTCGTTGTCGAATGCCGGCGCGTCGAGTTCCAATACTTGCATCGTCGTGCCGCAGCCCCAGCCGAGGAGCGCCTGAACCTCCGGCGTATCGCGTTTCTCTTCAGGCACATGCTGACTGAGTTCGCGAATCACATGCCGCAGCCGGTGAATCTGCTTCTGTCGATCGAGATGGCTTTCCGCGCGACTCGAATACTGAATATCGCGCTGCCTACTCATCACCTGCAGAATGGATTCGGGCTCCGGACCGCTTGACGGCCACAACTGCACCGAAAAAATCACCGAGCTGCAGCGTGGCCGATCATCAAGCACGGCTTCAAGCGGCGTGTTCGAGTAGATGCCGCCGTCCCAGTACGATTCGCCTTCCAGTCGCACCGAAGGGAAGCCAGGTGGAAAAGCGGCGGATGCCATCACGTGCTCGACGTCCATCGGTGCATCGCGATTAGTGAAGTACCGCATACGTCCGCTGCAGACATTGACCGTGCCGACCGTCAGCCGCGTCGCCTTGCGATTCAGGTAGTCGAAGTCGATCAACGAAGACAGGGTTTCACGCAGCGGCTCGGTCGAATAGAACGCCGCGCGCTCCGGCCCAACACGCGCCTGAATATTCGCCCATGAGCCGGGTTGCGGGGTGAAGAACGACGGCACGCCTTGCGTGACGATCGCGAGATCGCGTGACCAGTTGGCGAGCCCTGGCAACAGCCAGCTTGCCGCATCGACGCCACGGCGCGCCACGCCGTTCCAGAACTGGGTTAATCGCTCAATACGGTTCTCGGGCAGATTGCCCGCGATGATCGCGCCGTTTATCGCACCGATCGACGTGCCGATCACCCAGTCGGGTTTGACCTTGCGGTCATGCATCGCCTGATAGACACCGGCCTGGTACGCGCCGAGGGCGCCGCCTCCCTGAAAGACAAGAACAACCTGTCCGGGAATCTCCGGTGCGGCCTCCGACTGGCCTGCCGCGTTAGCGTTGCGTTTGCCGTGCGTCTTGTTGCCCATTGCAGGTCTCCCGGACCAATGCCGTGGTGCGGGTGATTTTGCCACGGGTGGGGTGGGCCTGGCGCTGCGGTTTTCCCTTGTTACTGCTGCGAGGAGCTTGCGGGGCTTTCAGGACTCTGCCGCCTGAAAGGCATCCAGCTTTATTGTCTGGGCGTGACGGACTGGACCCGATTGCGTCCTGCACGTTTCGCGTCGTAGAGCGCCGCGTCCGCCGCCTGAACGAGTGCGTTGGGTGTGTTCAGCGTGCTCAGTGTGCTCTGCTCGTTCGTCGCGCACCCGGCACTGATGGTGACCTGACCGCCAGGTATTGGCGCTGTCAGGCCCAACTGCATGATGGCGAGCCGGGCCTGCTCGGCAATGACCGATGCTTCTTCCGATCCTGTGTTGGGTAACACCACGGCGAACTCTTCGCCGCCGTAACGGGCGACGAAATCGCTCGAGCGGCGTGCTGTCCCTGCTAGCGCTTTCGCAATTGCGCTGAGGCAAACGTCGCCGCGAAGATGGCCAAAGGCGTCGTTGTAGTCCTTGAAATTGTCGACATCGATCATGACGAGCGAGAGCGGCTGACCGTTGCGCGCGGCACGTTCGAATTCCCTGCGAAACTGGTCGTCAAAGTAGCTACGGTTATAAACGCGCGTCAGGGCGTCGCGTGTGGACGTATGCAGAAGCGAAGCGTGCGCTTCGGACAATTCGCGGTAGAGCACGGTCACTTCCCAGACCAGCACGCATACCAGCACGCCGGGCGCCAGCATGCTGAAAACCCGTGCGACGTACCAGCCAAGCGTGAACTGAACCGTGCTCAACAGATTCAGACTGGCGTCCGCAAGGGAGGCGAGCAGGGCAATGGCGATCCACAGATCGAGCACGGTCCGCAGGCGCCCTTTGAACAGGACCACGCCGATCGCGAGCGCATCGAGCGCGCAGATGACAAGTCCGGTGCGGCCGCCTAAAAGCGCGTTCGTTTCGGAAGCCGTATGAAAAGGCGCGGACAGGTTCGCATGAATGGCGAATACGCCAAGCGCTGCGGCAAGCGCAGTGGGAACGCCGATTAACGCCCAGGTCCAGACATCGATGCGAGGCAGCCCGATCGGCTTGCTCGGGAGGCGGTCGCGGATGAGCGCGGCCAGAATGACGAGCAGCGGAAATCCTGCATGCCAGAAAACCCACATCCACGCCGCGCTCTGAGGGCCTGCACCGAACAGGCCGGTGCGCGTGAAAACGCCTGGGAACATCAGCAATTGCAAAGCGACGGTAATCGCCGTGAACGCATACGCGCCGCCCAGCGCGCCGAGCATGGGTTGTTGCGTCACGCTGAAGCGGGCGCCAAGAAGAAACGCGGCGATTCCCGACGTGGTGAACACCGTGAGCGCACACATCGGCATGAAAGGCGTGATTGCCGGCAACGGCTGGTGCGCACGCTGACCGGCAATCGCGAATATGAGCAGAACGAGCAACGCACATGTACCTGCAAGAACAGCCTGTTTGCGTGTCGCGGGCCCTATAAGCAAGCTGTCCATTCTGACCTGGTCGGTTGGTGTTCTGGTCGTCTCAGTACATTCGTGTCGCCAAAGGCACAACGCATATGCCGTGCCCGACAATACATCGCGGAGTTTTTCATGGACCGCGTTGATGCTTTGCCGGCAACGCGCGATGGAGCGCCGCAGCCGGTCGGAACCTATTGTCCTACAGATCGGCCCCGATAATCGAGTTGTCAGCGTTCGCGATAGTGCTCGGCCATATGGTCGACGAAAGCTCGCACCTTGGGCGCTACGTGCCGTGTTTGCGGGTAAAGGGCGTAATAGTGTCGCGTGCCGAGGGAGTAACCGGGCAGGAGGTGAACGAGGTGGCCGCGAGCCAGATCGGTCTGAACGGTGTGCCGAGTGAACGCGGCGATGCCCGCACCTGCCAGAGCGGCGGAGTAAAGCGCGGTGATCGCGTCGAATGTGAGGCGGCCGTTCAGCTCGACGCTGGCCGCGAAGTAGCGCTCGCCCGCAGCGGTGAGCGCAAATCGCCGCGTGTTACGGTTGATCAGCTGGACACCGAGCGTGGCTTCGAGTTGCTTCAGTTGGCGCGATATGGTCGAGTGAGAAGTGCCGAGCCGTTCGGCGGCAGCAGAAAAACCTTTGGCATCCACGATGCTGCGGAAGACCCGCATGGCGAGCAGTTGATCCATGACTGGAAAGGAACGAAGTCTAGGGGCCGCAGGGTGTCGCTACAACGCCGTGTGCATCACAAGTTCTGTGCATGATGTGCACAGTGCCGACGGCATCGCCACACCTTACCGAAGCCCCAGCGCCAACTCCACAAACTGCATCGCCCGGGCGTTGGCGTCACCACGACGATGAGCGATGTACAGCGTGGTGATGGTGTCCGTCTCGTCCAGCTCTCTGAACACCACCCCCGGCACTGCGATGGTCTGCAGTGTCGAGGGCACGAGAGCAATACCGAGCCCGGTAGCGGTCAGCCCGATCAGGGTGGATGCCTGCTGGGCCTCCTGCACGACCTGAGGTTCGAAGCCACGCTTCGCACACAACGCGATAATCTTTTCGTGAACCGCGACCCCCGCTTGCCGCGGATAGGCGATGAACGGCTCATCGCGCAGATCCTTCACCTTGATCGACGCGGCTTTGGCGAGCCGATGCCGCGCATGCATGGCGAGCACGAGCGGCTCTTCCATCAACGGCGTGAACACCAGATCGGTAGGGGGCACGCTTTCGGGCATCCGCAACAAACCGACGTCGATTTCGCGCTGCTCGATCGCCTCGATCTGCCGCGATGACGACAACTCCAGCAGCGTGATGTTGACCTTCGGGCGCTGCGTCCGGTACGCATGAATCAGCTTGGGAAAAAACGGTGACAACGTCGACGCGTTGGTAAAGCCGACTCGCAAACGCCCGACGTCGCCGCTCACGGTCTCCCAGACGCTTTCCTTCGCGTGTTCGATCCGCGCGAGGATCGCCCGGGCGTCGTCCAGCAACGCCAGGCCCGCCTCGGTCAGCGCGACCGAGCGGCGCGTGCGGTGGAAGAGCCGCGCGCCGAGTTCCGTCTCCAGCGACTGGATCGCGAGGCTCAGCGGCGCCTGTGTAATGCCCAACCGCTCGGCGCTGCGGCGGAAATGCAGCTCCTGCGCCAGCACCACGAAAAATTCCAGATGACGGATATTCATTGATTTGCTCTGTAAATCAATAACCTTGATTTGGAGAATAAATCAAAACTGTTTCCCGGGCGATACTGTTTTCCACTTACTCAAACGACGGAGACAGCATGAACGGTGCGGAACTGGTCGAACGCCTGCGAGCGCGACACAAGATCATTGCGCTGGGAATTCGCGCTTCGCGCACAACGGATGCGGTGCGCTGGGCCAAAGCGGCCGGCTACGACACGATCTGGGTCGATATGGAACACAGCTCGTTGCCGGTCGATACCGTGTCGCAACTGTGCTCATGCGCGGTCGACCTCGGCCTGATGCCGTGGGTGCGCGTGCCGGAACGCGACTACGGCACGATCAACCGCGTGCTGGACGGCGGCGCGCTCGGCATCATCGTGCCGCGTGTGGAAACCGCCGAGCAGGCGCGCGACGCGGTGATCGCCACGCGCTTTCCGCCGCTCGGTCAGCGCTCGCAACTGGCGACGCTGCCCTACGTCAACTTCGAAAAACTTCCCGCTCGCGAACTCAACCGCCGTCTCAATGACGCGACCGTGCTCAAGGTGCTGATCGAAAGCCGCGCCGGCGTCGAAGCGGCCGATGCGATCGCGGCGATCGAAGGCGTCGACGTGCTCGCGCTCGGTTGCAACGATCTCTCCGCCGATCTGGGCCATACCGGTGAATCGGCGCATCCAGAGGTCGTAGCTGCATGCCGCAAGGTGATCGCGGCGGCGCAGCGTCACGGCAAGGTGGTGATCGTGGGCGGCATGCCCGAGTGCGAGGCGCTCAATGAATTGCGCCGCGAGGGCGCCGCACCGTTTGTCTTTGCCGGCATCGACAGCGATGTTTATCTGGCGGCGCTGCGTGAACGCGTCGAACAGGCACGTCAACTTTAATTCGAACTTCCACTTTCAGATCATGGCAGAAACCCCGCTGATTTCCACGCCGATGCGTGACTATGAAACCCTGTCGCGCCCCTCGTTCACGATGCCGCCGCTTGCCTTCGACGCGCACATGCACGTGTTCGGTTCCGAAGACAAATATCCGAAGGTCGAGCATCCGCATTACACGCTGCCGGACGGTAAGCTCTCGCACTATCTGCAGATGATGAGCGTGCTGCACCTGAAGCGTTTCGTGATCGTGCAGCCGAGTTTTTACGGTACCGACAACCGGTGCCTGATCGATGCGCTGCACGTGGCGGGTTCGATCGCACGCGGTGTCGTGATGATCGAGGAGAACACGGACGCGGCCACGCTGGATAGCTTCCGTCAGTCCGGCGTTCGCGCGGTGCGTCTTGATCTGTTTGCGCGTTCCGGCCTGCCGACCGTCGAGATCCAGCAGTACATCACGCGCATGGCGCGCCTGTGCGCGAGCCTCGGCTGGCACGTGCAGTTCTATGCGCCGGGCTGGGTCGTGCGAAATCTGATTCCGTTTCTCGCTGACGTTCAAACCGATTTCGTCATCGATCACATGGGCTACATGCTCGAAGAAGACGGCCTCACGCAGGCGGATTTCGACCGTCTCCTCAGCTTGCTGAAGGACGGCAACTGCTGGCTTAAACTCAGTGCGCCGTATCGGATCGCCAAACATCGCGGCTATGAAGCCGTGGCGCCGATGGCCGAGGCGATCATCAAGGCGGCGCCGCAAAAAGTGATCTGGGGTTCGGACTGGCCGCACATTCCCGATTCGACGCGCGACACCGGCGAATTGCTGAATCTGCTCGGCGCATGGACCGACGATCCCGTGGTGCACAAGATGATTCTGTCCGACAACCCCGCACGCTTGTTCGACTACTGAGGCAATCCAACCACACTATGTCCTACCAACCCAACGCAGCGTTTGCCGGTCTCTTTCGCGCGTTCACGTCGGACCCGCAGAGCATTGGCATCCATCTGACGCAGCAGATGGCGCAGCTGCAGGCGGACGATCCAATGCTGGTGTCGACCGGCAGCGATATCGTGCTGTTTCCCGGCGCTGGGCGCGCGCCGTCGATCGAGAGTTTTCGCAAGTCGACGCGTGGCTTCATCGAGTTGACGGCGGTATCGCATTTGCCGCTGGCGCTGGCTTATCTTGCGCGAATGCGTGAACTGTCGCCGCACGACGGTACGTGGCAGCGCGACGCGTCGAACCTGCGTAGTCATGCCGAGGCAACGCGCGCGGCGAACTCACTGGAGTTGTGGCGCGATCAAGTCGCGGTCGCCAGCTTTGCGGGCCACGAGCAGAAGATTGCCGATCTCGTCGACTACACCTGCGGCGTGACGATCGATCTGCTCGATCGGATCGAGAAAGACCACTCGCTGCTGAGCTTCGAACGCCTGAACGAGGAGTACTTCGCCGCGCCGTCGACGAGCGCGTTTCCGGTGGCGATGAACGACGTGATGTTCGCGACTTTCGGGCTGGCGTTTCTCGACATCGTCTACCGCATCGGCAACTGGTTTCGCGCGCACGCAATCGACTGGAACCGTCTGATGTTCCTCGTCAGCGGACAGTCGGGCAGGCCGACCGCCGGTGTGAGCTGGGCGTCGAACAACATCTGCTATCTGGTGTGGTGCGCGTCGGATCGCGTGCTGTTGCCGGAACGCGTGCTCATCGCACCGCATGCGCCGTCGTTCTCGGTCGCCGAATTGCCGGACGCCGCGGGCATGGCGGAACTGGAGCGCACCTATCGGGCGTTGTGGCTCAATACGCGTTCGAGTATCGATGTCGCGCGCTTGCTGTTTCCCGGGCAGCGGCCGTTTCACTTCGATCCGGTGCCGGCCGGCGGCATGCCGCCCATCACCTCGATCGACGACCGCGATGCGACCACGGCGCGCCTGCGCCGCATCATGGAAGATCCGACGCAACTGTTGTCGAACTGCGTTGCCGATTACATCGTCGATCAGTTGTACAGCAATGGCAATCAGCCGCAAAAGGTTGCGATTCCTGGCTTTACGAATGTGACTTTCCCGAGCGCCGTGCAGTCGTAACGACGGACGCCGGACTCATACCCGCGCGTAAGGGCAGCCGCGCGGGCCATAACAAAATGCCCTTGATGAAGGAGACAGGCTTCATGAATTCACTTGCACAAGAGCCGTCGGCGGGTCCGCCGCTCAGCAACGTGCTGCGCATCACGCTGGTGTGCTTCGCGGTGTCGATGATCGACGGCTTCGACACGCTGATGCTGTCGTTCGTCGCGCCCTTGCTGGCGAAATCGCTGCAGATCGATCACGCCACATTAGGCCGCGTGTTCGGCGCCGGTTTCATCGGCACGGTGCTCGGCTCGCTGATCATCGGCCCGCTGGCGGACCGTTTCGGTCGACGGCCGATGCTGCTGCTGGCGCTCGCCGTAACCGGCATTTTCACGCTGGGCTGTGCCTTTGCCACGTCGGCAACGATGCTGGCCGCGCTCCGGTTTATCGGCGGCCTCGGTATGGGCGGCGCCATTCCGCCGGTGGCGGCGATCACGGCCGAGAGCGGTTCGCCGCAACGCCGCTCGTCGCTGGTGATTCTGATGTTCATCGGCTTTCCGCTCGGCGCGGTGGTGGGCGGCGCGATCACCGCGGCGTTGATGGTGCGCTTCGGCTGGCCCTTCGTGTTCCTGATGGGCGGCACGTTCGCCTTGCTCGCCATGATTCCGGTGCTGCTCGTGATTCCGGCGCAAACCGTGAGCCGCGCAGAACGGGTGGCGCGATTGCATGCGGCGCGCGGTCTGAGCGTGATCGGCGGCGTGTTTGCCGGTGGCCGGCTGCCGGCAACGTTGGCGCTGTGGTTCGGCGTGTTGTCGAGCATGATCCTGTCGGGCTTCCTGGTCAGCTTCATGCCGACCATTCTCAACATGAACGGCGTCGAACCGGGCCGCGCGGCGCTCGGTTCGGTCGTGCTCAATTTCGGCGCGATCGGCGGCGCGCTGGTGATTTCCACTCTGGTCGGCAAGCGCGGGCCGTTCGTGCCGGTGGCGATTTCCTTTCTGGGTGGCGCTGTGTTGACGGTGGCGTTAGGCCAGATCATCGGTGCGGGCAATGTCGCGCTTGCGATGCTGTTTGCCGTCGGCGGGTTTCTGGTCGGCGGGCAATTGACGTTTCCGGCGATTGCCAGCTATCTCTTTCCCGCTAACGTGCGGGCGGCCGGTGTCGGCTGGACGCTGGCGATCGGACGCATCGGTTCGATCGTCGGGCCGGTGGTCGGCGGCATTCTGCTGTCGCAGCATCTGTCGTTCGAAGCACTTTTCATGCTGGCGGCGATCCTCGCCGTAGGCGCGGCGCTCGGCATCATTCTCGCCAATGTGCTGCGGCCGCGTGAAACAGAAAGTGGCGCGGTCACGCCGACTGCGTCGTTTGCGATCACGAGTTCGGAGTTGGGAGAGGCGGGTCATGGCAAGAACTGAATTAGGCGCGGGTCTGCTCACCAGGCTGCAGGAGCTGCCGACCAGCGGCGCGCGCGCAGTCGAAGTCTTTACGACGGACGAGGGCACCTTTCTCGGCGTGCCGCAACTCGCGCGCGATGTGCCGGGTGAGGCGCCTTACATGAACGGCGGCGACAGCGACATCGAAGCACCGATCTACCGCTGGCAGGACGGCCGTTTCGTCGAGCATGAAGCGCTGCCATTGCCCGGTGGCGAAGACCTCGAGTACTTCGAAATCGACGGCCGGCGCTTCCTCGCGGTGGCGGGCATTCGAACCGGCAAGGGGCCATACGATCTCGATACCGATGCGGTGCTGTATGAACGCATCGCCGGCGCATGGGTGCCACTGCAAAGCTTTCCGGTATTCGGGGCGAAGCAGTGGACGGCTTTTTCGTTCGACTCGCGTCATTTTCTCGGCTTGTCGCAAGGCGTGGTGGTCGATGGTATCGAGCCGAAACATCCTCGCGAATCGTGCCTGTTCGAGTGGAATGGCGAGCGCTTCGTGACGTTCCAGACTTTCAACGGGAAGTGGGGCTACAACTTCGCGTTCGTGTCGTTCGGTGGCGAGCACTATCTCGCGTATGCGGACCACGTTAGCGGGTCGTCGGTGAATCGCTGGAACGGCGAGCAGTTTGTCCCGCTGCAAACGTTCGAGGAAAACGGCGGACGCGCGTTCCGGTTCTTCGAAGCCGACGGCGCGCTCTGGATGCTGCACGCGAACCTGCTCAAACACACCACGCTGTATCGATTCGACGGCGCGCAATTCGTCGAGACGCAGATGCTGGGTGGCCCAGGCGGGCGCGAACTGTGCCTGATCGACGGCAAGGAGGGGCGCTATCTGGTGCGCGTGTGCTTTATCACCGGCACGCCGAAAGCACCGGTTGTCGTGCCGCAATCGGAGATTTTCCGCTGGCGCGATGGGTGCTTCGAACTGGTGGGCGACTTCGCGACATCCGCTGCGACGGATGCCGCCAGCTTCGTCGATGACGGTCAGCGCTATCTGGTAGTCAGCAACAGCCTGAGTGAAGAGATCCGCTTTCGCACTGATTCGACGTTATACCGGTTCAACGGTTAGCGCCTAAACGACATCCCCAGCGCCCGGCCTCCCGCCGGGCATTCCCGACAGGGAACAGATATCCCTTCTGCGAGGGAGGGCACCGTTTTGCCTTTTAAAAATAAAACCACTGGAGACGAGCAATGAAAAAGTTTGCCTTGAGCTTAAGCGCATCCGCTGTACTGGCATTGAGCATGAGCAGCCAGGTTGCGCACGCACAAAGCAGCGTGACGCTGTACGGCATTATCGATGCGGGCATTACCTACTTCAGCAACGTGAACGGCCATTCGAACTTCGTCGCCAACGACGGCTCGATCCAGTCGAATCGCTGGGGCCTGCGCGGTGTGGAAGACATCGGCGGCGGCACGCGGGTCGTCTTCGTGCTGGAGAACGGCTTCAATCTTTACTCGGGCACGATGGTGCAATCGGGCGTGCTGTATAGCCGACAGGCGTGGTTGGGCATCGAAAATTCAACGTACGGCCGGTTCACGCTCGGCAAGCAATACGACTTCTTCTGGGACAACCTCACGCAGTTTGCGATGGGGCAGGTCGCCGGTCAGTACTCGTGGCATCCGGGCGACTTCGATCACCTTGCGGGCACGCTGCATATCAATAACGCGATCAAGTACACGTCGCCGAACTACCTGGGATTGCAGGCAGGCGCGCTGTATGCATTTCCTTCGCAATCCGTATCAGCGGGAACGGGACGCGTGATTGCATTTGGGCTGCGTTATTCGAACGGTCCGTTGAACCTCGGCGCCGCGTACACCGATACGCATGATCTTGGGCTGAATGGGCCGAGCCAGGCCGGCACAACGTTCTTCCCCAATCTGCCTGCCACGCCTGTGCTGGCAAGCAGCGTCAGCAGCTTCGGTGTGGGCGGCAGCTATCGCTTCGGCAGGAGCCTGACGCGCTTGCTGTTCACCGATACGCACTTCCGCATCGGCCACGACAACGGCTCGATGCCGACCTATGAAGTGAATGAGGTGTTTCAACTCACCCCCGCCACGACGCTGATGGGCGGCTACTGGTACAGCAAGCTCGGCTCGCAGAAGTGGCAGAACGGCACGCTCCTGCTCGATTACGCGCTGTCGAAGCGCACCGATGTCTATACGAGTGCGACTTATCTGCGCGCATCGGGCGGCGCGGCACCGGTGTTCCTCGGCGGCGGTGCGGCGCCGGTGTTTGCCAATGGCGTGTATGTCGGCACAGGTCAGTCGTCGACCGCGGTGCGGGTGGGGCTGCGCACGCTGTTCTAGGCCTGACGCGTCGGCAGCGACGGCGCGGTGTATTGCCAGTGGTTCATTTCAAACCGCCAGTTGGACCCGATCCGGAGTAAGCGCCAGGCGGTGGCGTTCTCCGGAGATCAGGAGACAAGCATGGATACCTATCACCAGCGCGTCATTCGATGGTTCATTGCAATAGCGATTCCACTGGTCATTCTCGGGTGCGGCGGGAGTGTTCACGACACAGCGCCCGCCGACCCCACTGTCGTCAAGACCCAGCAAGGGCAGGTTAAAGGCGTCACCGTCAACGGCGTGCGTGAGTTTCTCGGCTTGCGTTATGCAGCGCCGCCGACCGGCGCGTTGCGTTGGAAACCTCCTGTAGTTGCCGCGGCCTACACGACGAGCATGTACGACGCGTCGCACGTCGGCTCGTCGTGTGTACAGGGGACCGCGACGGCCCCGACTGGCAGTGAGGACTGTCTCTTCATCAACGTCTACGTTCCTGGCACCACGGCAAGCACCACGGCGTTGCCTGTGCTGTTCTGGATTCATGGCGGCGGTTTCATCGTTGGCTCCGGGTCCGCGACGGATGGCAGCGCGCTTGCCCAGAAGGCGAACGCGATTGTGGTGACGATCAACTACCGTCTGAATGCGCTAGGCTTTCTGGCTCATCCGGCACTAGCCGCGGAAGATCCCAACGGCGCTTCCGGCGACTACGGCATCATGGACCAGACCGCCGCGCTTGCCTGGGTGCAGAAGAATATCGCTGCTTTCGGCGGCGATCCTGCCAACGTGACGATCTTCGGCGATTCGGCGGGCGGCCATTCGGTGTATGTGCAACTTGCTTCGCCCGGTGCTGCGGGTCTGTTTGCGAAGGCGGTCGCTATGAGCGGTGGCTTTAGCCGGCAGCAGGAGACCTTGCAGCAGGCTGAAACGGATGGCATTGGCTACGCCAAAACATGGGGTTGCACGGACACCACCAGCGCCGCTTGCCTGCGCAATCTGCCGGCCTCCGCACTGCTGCAAGGCAACCCCGTGGCCTGGTATGCGACGATCGACGGCAAGGTACTGCCGAGTTCGACGAGCGCGGCATTTGCCAGTGGTCAGTACAACCGGGTGCCGGTGATATCCGGTTTCACCGAGGACGAAGGAACGTACTTCGTGGCGGCGGCATTCGACGCGCAGGGCAATCCCGTCACATCCGCGGGCTACGAAACGGCGATCCAGAATTTCCTCGACGTGCCCGCTGCCGCCACCGCGGCGCTCTATCCGGCGAGCCAGTTCACGTCGCCGAGCCAGGCACTGGCCAAAGCCACGGGCGACTACCTGTTCACCTGCAGCGAAATGCAGGATGCCGATAACCTGGCGAAGTATTCGCCAGCGGCTTACATGTACCGCTTTTCGGATCCCGCGCCCTATAGCGTACATAGCCTGATTTCATTGCTGCCGCCCACCACCATGAATTACGGCGCCTTTCACTCATCGGACCTCGACTACTGGTGGCAACTGATCCCGAGCCCGACGGCGAACCAGGCAAGCCTGTCCACGGCGATGACAACCGCACTTGCAGGTTTCGCGCATTCCGGTAATCCGAATTCGGGCAGCACGGTGGCGAACTGGCCGTTGTACACATCGGCGACCCGGCAAACGCTCGACTTCGGTTATCCGGTCTCTAACACTTACGACGCGTACACCGCGCATCAGTGCAGCTACTGGTACGGCGAGGCGCCGTCGCACGGGCTGTAGCGTATTCAGGACGGCAGGGAAGAGCGCTGCCCGTGATACATGAGTGCACCAAGCGGATGCATCACGGGCAGCGCAAAACACTACTTACTGTTTGATCCGTTCTCCGAAAACCATTCCACAAAAGCTTGTTTGCGATTCCGTATCCAGGTCGCTAGATTCATTCATATAGCAATGAATCGACGGAGGTCGCATGGCCACACTTTCAGCGACGCTAATCTGGAGCGGACTTCGGCATCCTGTGCGAAGCCTGCAGAATCAATTGTCAAAACGCCCGCCCGTCTCGTCTGAGCAATCCTCTGACGAGACGGCTGCCGCGGCTTATACCTCTCCGTCTCCCGAACGGCTCGAACGCATTGCGGCTTACGCGCGCTGCGGCTATTTCCATATGGAATACACCGCGGGCATGTTTGTCGTGCCGCTGGAGATCCCACGGGAATAACGCGCCTGGCGGCGGTGGCGTGGCAATTCCGCGGCGAACGGGCAGAGCAGGGGCGCTGCAAGCCGGAGCATCCGAACCGATGCTTCTTTAGAAATGACAATTAATTGGTTCGGCTTCGGCTGACTCTCTTTCATAGTGTCTTCTGATGGCTATAGGCGGTTGCATTCGCAGATGGCTTAGACCCGCGCGTACTGATTCGCGCGATATCGACGGAGACATCATGACGCTTGAACTCGCAGAACGCCCCACGCTTGCACTGCTCGAAGCCGCCCGTGCGAAAGCCGCGGAAGCCGGCTTGCCCTATGCCGGTGGCCTGTCGCCACAGGATGCGTGGGCGCTCGTCCAGGCCGGCGACGCCGTGCTGGTGGACGTGCGCACCGCCGAAGAACGCAAATTCGTCGGACTCGTGCCTGACAGCCTGTATGTCGCGTGGGCGACGGGCACGAGCCTGACGCGCAATCCGCGTTTCGTGCGTGAACTGGAAGCGAAAACCGGCAAGGACGCCGTCGTGCTGCTGCTGTGCCGCAGCGGCAACCGCTCGGCACTGGCCGCCGAGGCCGCGGCGAAAGCCGGCTTCACGCAGGTATTCAATGTTCTGGAAGGCTTTGAAGGGGAACTGGACGGCGCGCAACGGCGCGGCGCCAGTAATGGTTGGCGCTTTCATGGCCTGCCGTGGATTCAGGACTGACAGTCTGATCGTTCATGCTGCACTTTACGGGGAGTAACCGCTGTGGCTGTGTTTGACGTCGATGAAATTGTTCACGCGCTTCAGACGGTTCGCCAGCAATGGCGCGAAGTGCAGAAGCGCTCGCTCGAGCCGGGCGGGCGCGAATTACCGGGGCGCGAAGCGCTCTCGGAGGTCATCGACACGCTGAAGGGCGTGCTTTTTCCGATGCGGCTCGGACCACTCGATCTGCGCCAGGAAAGCGAAAACTTCTATGTCGGCCATGCGCTCGACGCCGCGCTGCATGCGTTGCTGAGTCAGGCGCGTCTGGAGTTTCACTACCGCAGCCGCCATCAACCGCCGCCCGCCGCCACGATCGAGGCGCAGGCCGGTATCGCCGTGCGCGCTTTCGCGGCGCGCTTGCCGGCGATTCGCAGCTTGCTCGATAGCGACGTATTAGCCGCGTTTCACGGCGACCCGGCGGCGGGCAGCGTAGATGAAGTTCTGCTGTGCTACCCCGGCGTGCTGGCGATGATCCACCATCGGCTCGCCCATGAGCTTTATGGGTTGGGGCTGCCGCTGCTGGCGCGCATTATCGCGGAGCTCGCGCATGCGCAGACCGGTATCGACATTCATCCTGGCGCGCGGATCGGCGCGGGGTTCTTCATCGATCATGGGACGGGCGTGGTGATCGGTGAAACGGCCATCATCGGCGAGCGCGTGCGGGTCTATCAGGCCGTCACGCTTGGCGCGAAGCGTTTTCCGCGCGACGCGCAAGGACATCTGGAAAAGGGCCACGCACGTCATCCGATCGTCGAGGACGACGTCGTGATTTATGCCGGTGCCACCATTCTTGGACGCGTCACGCTCGGGCAGGGCGCGGTAATCGGCGGCAATGTGTGGGTCACGCAGGATGTCGCGCCGGGTTCGCATGTGACGCAGGCTGTGTCGCGCAACGAAGGCACGAGCGCCGCAGCAGTCCGCGAACGGCCGCTGCGCGATCAGGAGACAGTCGCGGAGCCTGCCACGGCCGGAGCGGCTCGATGAGCGTGCTCGTCAGAGACTTCGGCGCCGCGGTGCGGCGCTTTCGTGAGGCGTCCGGCTGGTCGCAGGAGCAATTGGCCGAGCACGCCGGGCTCAACCGGTCTTATGTCGGCGAGATCGAGCGCGGTTCTGCGATCGCGTCGATTGTCACGCTCGACAAGCTTGCCCGTGCTTTCAACGTGCCGGTCGAACGCCTGCTCAGCCATTCGTCCGATGGCGTGAGCGTTGTCGCGCGCCCGCATTCCACACTCGCCGATCCTGCATCTGCCCGCTAGACCGCTGCTTTGCCGTCTATAGCATGTTGAACGGCCAGCGGCGTCTTCCCATAATCAGTTTCGTTCATAAGCTTTCCTGCTTTTCTTCTATCAATCCTGGAGCTTCAGATGACAGCAACAGTCGGCGGCCTGACGGCGCTCGGCGATACCGCAGCACGGCAACTAGCCAATGCCACCAAAACCGTTCCGCAACTCGCCACGATCACGCCCCGCTGGCTCACGCATCTGCTGCAATGGCTGCCGGTCGAGGCAGGTATCTATCGTCTGAACCAGGTGAAGAATCCTGAAGCCGTCAAAGCGGCCTGCACCGCGCGCGAAGATGAAAGCATCCTGCCGCGCACATTCGTGCCGTACGAAGAGCAACCGCGCGAGTACTTCCTGAATGCGGTCAGCACGGTGCTCGACGTGCACACGCGAATCTCGGATCTGTACAGCAGCCCGCACGACCAGATCAAGGAACAGCTGCGCCTCACGATCGAAACGATCAAGGAGTTGCAGGAAAGCCAGCTGATCAACAACCCGGATTACGGCCTGCTCGCAAATGTCGCCGAAGAGCAGCGCGTGTTTCCGCTGACCGGTGCGCCGACGCCCGACGATCTCGACGAGTTGCTGACCAAGGTATGGAAAGAGCCGGCGTTCTTCCTGACGCATCCGCTCGCGATTGCCGCCTTCGGTCGTGAATGCACACGCCGTGGCGTGCCGCCGCCGACGGTCAGCCTGTTCGGCTCGCAGTTCCTGACATGGCGCGGCATTCCGCTGATTCCGTCGGACAAGGTGCCGGTTGCCGACGGCAAGACCAAGATCCTGCTGCTGCGCGTGGGCGACAAGCGCCAGGGCGTGGTCGGTCTGTTCCAGCCGGGCGTGGCCGGCGAACAGGGTCCGGGGTTGTCGGTGCGCTTCATGGGCATCAACAATCATGCGATCGCGTCGTATCTGATCTCGCTCTATTGCTCGCTCGCGGTGCATTCGCCGGACGCGCTGGCAGTTCTCGATGACGTGGAGATCGGCAAGTACCATGACTACCCAGACACCTACAAGTAAGCCCATGGATAGCGTCCTGCCGCACGATGTGCCGACGGGTCCGCCCGCGGGTTTGCCTGACCCGGCAACGTTAGCGTCGCTAGCCAATGCGTTCTTCTCTGCGCTGCCTGGCAACGCGCCGCAGGTAGGCGGTGCACCCGACGTGGCCGCCACGCTGCCGTTCACGGCGCCTGTGACCAGCGAGATCAGCAATCCGGCTCCGGCCGGTTCGCCGCTCGCGGGTCCCGGCGGCGCGGGCACTGGCGTGCCTGGTGCAGCGTTGCCGCAGGGGCATGTGCCGGGAGGCAACCTGTTGCCTTCAGCACCTACGCATGTTCTGTCGTTGGGGAATCGCGCGCCTGCGTTGGCTCCCCATGCCGTTGCGCAGAACGGCTTGCCAGATAGCGCGGTGACCGTTGCACCCGCGCTCGATCCGCGCTTTGGTGGGGCGGCGCTGGGCGTGCCTGAAGCACACGGTGCGCAGCGTCCGTCCGCGGGTGGTGCAGCGCCTGCGTCGCCTTATTATTTCCTGGGCGAAACGGCGCAAGCCCGGACGTCGACGGTGGCTTCGCCGGATATCGTCGTGCCGGGTTGGAACGAAGTCAGCGCGCAATCGCTCGGACTCCCTGGTGTCGATCAGCCGCTCGCCGAGCAGCGCTTCCCGTACGACAGGCCGGCCGCATCGCAAGCGGCGTCGGGCGTCGCACCGGCGCAGCACACCACCGGTTCGCACTATTTCCTGAATCTGAATGAGGGATCGCAGTTTCCCGGGCACTCTTCCGCTAAGACGGATGGCGTGCCGCATGCCGGGCCGTCAGCGCATCCGCCGTTCGATGTGAATGCGATTCGCCGGGACTTTCCGATTCTGCAGGAACGTGTGAACGGCCGTCAGTTGGTGTGGTTCGACAATGCCGCGACCACGCACAAACCCCAGGCGGTGATCGATCGGCTTGCGTATTTCTACACGCATGAAAACTCGAACATCCATCGGGCCGCCCATGCGCTGGCCGGCCGCGCCACGGATGCGTACGAAGCCGCACGCAGCAAGGTGCAGCGTTTCATCGGCGCGGCGTCGCCGGAGGAAATCATCTTCGTGCGCGGCACCACCGAAGCGATCAACCTGATCGCGAAGACGTGGGGTGTGCAGAACGTTGGCGAGGGTGACGAGATCATCGTCTCGCACCTGGAGCATCACGCCAACATCGTGCCGTGGCAGCAGCTTGCCGCGCAAACCGGTGCCAAGCTGCGCGTGATTCCGGTCGACGACAGTGGCCAGGTTCTGCTCGACGAATATCGGCGCCTCCTCAATGACCGGACGAAGATTGTGTCGGTGACGCAGGTGTCGAACGCGTTGGGCACCGTGGTGCCGGTGAAGGAGATCGTCGAGCTCGCGCATCGTGCAGGTGCGAAGGCGCTGGTCGACGGTGCTCAGTCTGTGTCGCACATGCGGGTAGATGTGCAGGCGCTCGACGCGGATTTCTTCGTGTTCTCCGGTCACAAGGTGTTCGGTCCGACCGGCATCGGCGTGGTCTACGGCAAGCGTGCGATTCTGGAAGATATGCCGCCCTGGCAGGGTGGCGGCAACATGATCGCGGACGTCACCTTCGAGCGCACCGTATTCCAGCCTCCGCCGAATCGTTTCGAAGCGGGCACGGGCAATATCGCTGATGCAGTGGGTCTGGGCGCTGCGATCGATTACGTTCAGCGCGTGGGCATCGAGAATATCGCGCGCTATGAACACGATCTGCTGGCGTATGCGACGAGCGTGCTGCAGCCCGTGCCGGGTGTGCGTCTGATTGGCACGGCGCGCGACAAGGCCAGCGTGTTGTCCTTTGTGTTGAAGGGCTACGAGACCGAGGAAGTCGGGCAGGCGCTGAACGAAGAGGGCATCGCCGTGCGCTCAGGGCATCATTGCGCGCAGCCGATCTTGCGGCGCTTTGGCGTGGAAGCCACGGTGAGGCCGTCGCTTGCGTTCTACAACACCTGCGATGAAGTCGATGCGCTGGTGTCGGTTGTGCGTCGGCTGTCTTCGCGACGCTAATAAAAAACGGCGGCCGTTTGTTACGGCCGCCGTTTTCTCATGCCTGCATTCAGGCAATCCCCGCCAGATAATCCCACGGATAAATTCCTTGCGCGTGTCCGTCGCTGAACGCGATCTGCACGCCGTAGCCCATCGGCTGCATGTCGACAATCGCCAAGTGCGGCTCGATTCGCGTCGTCTTGCCCGAATGCGTCAAGCGACGGCATGTTGAGCAAGGGCATCGTTCTCGCAGCGTGGCGTTGTCGATCCACTTCGTTTGGCCATCACGCCACGTTAGGGACAGCCGCCCCGTCGCGGCATGAATCGTTACGTGTTCGGGCGCGTTCATCAGTGAGCCTTTTCAATTTGCGCCAGCGCTATACGTGCGGCCTTGCGGACTTCCGGGTCGGGATCGGTTGCGGCTGTGTGCAAGGCCGGCAACGACGCTGTGTCGCCCAGTTCGCCGAGCGACAAGGCCGCTTCCTTGCGCAGATTGCTGATTGCATGCGTGAGCAGTGCGGCCACTGCTGCGTTCGCGGTTGCATTTGCATCGCCGAGTTTGCCTAACGCGCGGACTGCCTGGAGACGGACTTGCCAGTAGTCGTCATCGAGCGCCGCGATCAATGCACCCTGTGCGCTCGACGCGCGCAGTTTGCCGAGCGTGGCCGCAGCTTCTTCACGGACCTGCCACGCGGCATCGAGCAACGCGCTCAGCAACGCGGCGATGGTTTCATCCGTCGCTGCTGCGCTGATACCCAACGCGCCGATTGCCGCGCGTCGCACGGCGGCGCTCGCATCCTGCGCGGCGATGGCGGTAAGAGGACCCAGCGCGCGTTCGCTTTTCAACCAACCAAGCACGCTCACGGCTTCGAGTCGCACACCATCCTCGCTTGCGCTCAACGCGGCCAGCGCGGGTTCCAATGCGCCCGTATAGCGCAATTCGCGCAGACCGCGAAGCGCAGCCTGACGCACGAACGCATCGCTATGCGTGGTCCAAGGCGCGAGTAAAGGTCCGGATTCTGGGTCCTTCAGATTGGACAGACTCTGCGCGGCTGCGTCGCGGACATTTTCAGCACGATCTGCCAGCGCTTCGCATAGCGCCTCGACCGCGTCGGTGCGCTCCCATGCACCGAGCACTTCGGCGGCCTGAGCCCGAACGTCCGATGACGTGTCGGTGCGTAACGCGGCGACAATCGGTCCGAGTACGGCTTCGTCTTCGAGATCGGCGAGCGCAAGGAGGGCGATGCGGCGCACGGCGGCGTCCGCGGACGCGAGGCGCGGCAGGAGTGCGGCGGCTTCCGGATCGAGGGAGTCGGGGTCGAACGTCAGCGGAAGCGAAATATCGGTCATGAGTTGAGTGGTGTCTGGAGTGAATTAGCGCAGCAGATAAGGAATGTCGACCCTGACCGCGTCGGTCGGGCAATCCTTCTCGCACGGCATGCAGTACCAGCATTCGTCGAACTTCATGTACGCCTTGCCTTTGCTCAGGTCGATCGCGAGCAGGTCGAGCGGGCATACATCCACGCAGACCGTGCAGCCTTTATCGGCGATGCATTTGTCTTCGTCGATCGTGACCGGCGCGGCGCTGCGCTGGAAAATGTTGTGCGGTGTCGTAGACATGGTGGCTCCTCAAGCGTCGGCCAGCGCGGGCTCGCCGATGCGCAGGTTCTGATAGGCGTGACTCTCATGGTCGTCGAGTGGCACCACGTACGGTTCGACGGCGCGTTTTTCGCTGACCATGCGACCCGCTGCGTCTTTCTTCAGATGCGTGTGGCAGAACCACTCCGCGTCGTTACGCTGCGGATAGTCGACGCGATGGTGGTACAGGCCCCAGCGGCTTTCCGTGCGATACAGCGACGCGTGTGCCGCCATTTCGGCGCAATCGCGAATCGCCCGTACTTCCGCGGCGCGCATCAGTTCGTGCGGATTGTCGGCTTTGATCTGGTCGATATCGGTGGCGATTTCAGCGAACCGTTGCAGGCCGATTTCCATCTTGCGCGTGACCTTCGGCGGCTGAAGATAGTCGTTCACCATGCGGCGCAGCTTGTATTCGACCTGAGCCGGCGCAAGTCCTGTCTCGCGTTCGAGCGGCGCATAGATTCGCGCCCGTTCGGCTTCTATCTGCTCGCTATCGAGCGCCGCAAGCTCACGATCCTCGACGTATTGCGCCGCGTTTTGCCCCGCGAACCAGCCGTAGGTGAACGCACCGAGCATGTAGTTGTGCGGTACCGCGGCCATGTCGCCTGCGGCGTAGAGACCGGCGACCGTGGTTTCCGCGCGCTCGTTCACATAGACGCCGGAAGCGCTATGGCCGCTGCAAAAGCCGATCTCCGAGATGTGCATCTCGATCATCTGCTGCCGGTAATCGGTGCCACGTCCCGCGTGAAAGCGTCCCCGGCTCGGGCGCTCATTCGTGTGCAGAATCTGCTCGATGGTTTGAATGGTTTCTTCGGCGAGATGGTCGAGCTTCAGAAATACCGGCCCGTTACCGCTTTGGAGTTCCTGATAGAACTCCCACATCATCTGGCCGCTCCAGTAATCGCATTCGATAAAACGTTCGCCCTTGCCGTTGGCGGTGAAGCCGCCGAGGGGGCCCGTCACATAGGCGCAGGCGGGGCCGTTGTAGTCCTTGATCAGAGGGTTGATCTGGAAGCACTCGAGGTTCGCTAGCGCTGCACCAGCGTGATAAGCCATCGCGTAGCCGTCGCCGGCGTTGGTGGGGTTCTCGTAGGTGCCCATCAGATAGCCCGAGGACGGCAAACCGAGCCGTCCTGCCGCCCCGCAGCTGAGAATAACGGCCTTCGCGCGCACCACATAGAAATCCGCCGTGCGGCAATCGAAGCCCAGCACGCCGCAAGCGCGCCCTTGCGCATCGGTCAGAACGCGCGTGACGACGATGCGATTGGTGATCGCAATGCGCGCGCGTTTGAGCTGCCGGTAGAGCACTTTCTTGATGTCATGGCCTTCCGGCATCGGCAGAACGTAGGAGCCCATGTGATGCACTTTCTTGACCGCATAGTCACCTGTGCCATCTTTTTCGAACTTCACGCCCCAGCGATCGAGTTCTTCGATGGTCTTGAAACTGTGCTGGGCGTAGGCGTAGACGGCGGCCTGATCGACGATGCCGTCGTTGGCGATGGTGATTTCCTTGGTGTACTGCTCGGGCGTGGCGTGGCCCGGGATGATGGCGTTATTCAACCCGTCCATGCCCATCGAAATCGCGCCGCTGCGTTTCACGTTGGCCTTTTCCAGTAGCAGTACCTTCAGATTCGGATTCTGTTCTTTTGCTTTGACGGCAGCCATCGGACCGGCGGTGCCACCTCCCACGACGACCAGGTCGTACTCGATCACGTGCGTATTCATTTCGTCTTCCTTGTGGTCTGCTTCTCTTTCTGGCGGTCGATGCGAAAGCGGTACTGAAACGCGTCGCCGCGGAAATAGAGGTATTCGTAATCGATCGGTGTGCCGTCCGCGCTATGCGTCAGACGTTCGATGCGCAGCACCGGGCTGCCTTCTTCGACGTTCAATGCTTCGACGATTTCATCGTCGGCGAGAATCGCGTCGATGGAGACGTCGGCGTGGCCGAGCGGCACGGCGCAGTCGTTCTCGAGAATCAGGAAGATGTCGCGCGTGACGAGATCCGCGTTTGAGAGGCGTTTGCCTAACGCTTCCGGCACCCACGTGATTTCGAGCGACACCGGCTCGCGATTGAGCATCCGCACGCGCTGGATTTCCGCGACCTTCGCGCCCTCGGGCAGTTGAAGCCGGCTTGCAATGTGCGTGGTGGCAGGAATGAAGCGGATATGTTTGAGCTGGTTGACGATCTCATAGCCCATCGACGACATCGCTTCGGCGAAGCCTTGCAGCGCGCTGACGTTCTGGAAGGCTTTCGGCTTGGAGACAAAGGTGCCCTTGCCGTGCAGTTTGAAAACGAGGCCTTCTTTTTGCAGATCGCCGAGCGCTTGCCGCACGGTGATACGGCTAACGTTAAACATCGCGCAGAGGTCGTTTTCAGACGGCATCTGCGAATGGGCCGCATACGTGCCGTCGAGAATGCGCGAGCGCAAAGCAGTCTTGATCTGCTCGTAGAGCGGCGGGGTGGAGAGAGGCAGCACGTTGACCGGGTTGGGTTTCTGCATGACCTGTGGGTTGTCTGTACTTGTTATGACAAGTTGCATCATAGTCTAGTGAGGGAGCCCGGAGGGGCGAACGAAGATTTTGTGCTTTGCATTTCTGCGGAACAGCTTTTGGTGTGTCCGATAGCGCCGGAGCCCCGGTGCAGCGTGTTCGGCGGGCGGTTACCGAGTGGTGGGCGGGCGCAAGCAGCGTCGGCGAAGGACGATTAAACTGGCCCGACCTGTTTGCGATGGAGCTTGCTACATGTCACGTCAGCTTCGCCTCGGCGCTTTCATGCGTCCGACGACAATTCATACCGGCGCATGGCGCTATCCCGGCGCCTATCCCGACGCCAACTTCAATTTTGCGCATCTGAAGCGCTTCGCGCAGACGCTCGAGCGTGGCCGTTTCGACGCGTTCTTCATGGCGGATCACCTCGCGGTGCTGAACATGCCGCTTGACGCGCTCAAGCATAGCCACACCGTCACGTCGTTCGAGCCGCTGACGTTGCTGCCTGCGCTGGCGGCGGTCACGGAACGGCTGGGGCTTATCGCCACGGCGTCCACTACGTTCGATGCGCCGTATCACGTCGCAAGGCGCTTTGCCTCGCTCGACCATATCAGCGGCGGCCGCGCGGGATGGAATCTCGTGACCACATCGAACCCCGACGCCGCGCTCAATTTCGGTCTCGACGAGCATGTCGAACACGACGAGCGGTATCGGCGCGCCCGTGAGTTCTTCGACGTGGTCACCGGCCTCTGGGACAGTTGGGCAGACGATGCCTTTATCCGCGATACCGAAACCGGCACCTTCTTCGATCCGGAGAAACTGCATGTGCTGAACTACAAGAGCGAGAACTTCTCGGTGCGCGGCCCGTTGAATATTGCGCGCCCCGTTCAGGGATGGCCCGTCATCGTGCAGGCCGGATCGTCGGAAGCAGGACGCCAGATTGCTGCGGAAACCGCCGAGGTGGTGTTCACCGCGCAAACCCTGCTGGCTGACGGCAAGCGTTTCTATGCCGACGTGAAGGGCCGGATGGAAAAACTCAGGCGTGAACGCGATCACATGAAGATCCTGCCGGCCGCCTTCGTGGTTGTCGGCGATACCCTGGAAGAGGCGCTGGAAACACGTGCGCGGCTCGATACGTTCGTGCACTACGAGAGCGGCATCGCGTCGTTGTCGATTGCATTGGGGCATGACGTGTCCGGATTCGATCCGGACGGCCCGTTGCCCGAGATTCCCGAAACCAATGCGAGCCGGACAGCGCGGCAGCGGGTGGTCGAATGGGCGCAGCGCGACGGGCTGACGATTCGGCAACTCGCTCAACGCATCGGCGGATACTCGGGGCTCGAGATGGTGGGTACGGCGAAAATGATCGCCGATCAGATGGAGCAATGGCTGGTGGAAGAGGGCTCGGACGGGTTCAACGTGATGTTCCCGTATCTGCCGGGCGGCCTCGACGACTTCGTGGACAAGGTCATTCCCGAATTGCAGAAGCGCGGCTTGTTCCGGCGCGAATACGAAGGCGCGACGCTGCGCGAGAATCTGGGTTTGCCACGGCCTGAGAACCGTTTTTTCGCTCGGGTGAAATGACCGGACTACAAATTGGCTTACTTCACGGCGCGTTTGCGCGCCGAGGTGACGCCCGGAATCTCAATCGCGTGTTCGCCGGTCCGAGTATGCAGCGTGTTGAAAAAGAGCGCTTACGCGGTAGCGGCCGCTTCCCGTGGATGCAAGTGGCGACTGACAGGCCGTCGCAATCGGAAGTGTTCACGCAGCGTGCTGCCCTCGTACTCGGTACGGAAAAGACCACGTTGTTGCAAAAGCGGAACCACACCGTCGGCGAAGTCCTGCAAGCCACCCGGCAGAACATCCGGCATCAGATTGAAACCGTCAGCAGCGCCGCCTTTGAACCAGTGTTCGATATCGTCGGCGATCTGTTCCGGCGTGCCGACGACGACACGATGTCCGCCGCCGCCCGCAAGCGCGCGGATCAATTGCCGCGCCGTGTATCCGTGGGTCCGCGCCTGTGCGAGCGTGGCGTTGAAGAACGTGTGATTGCCATTGCCGTTGCCGGGCAATGAGAGATCGTCCGGCAGGCGCTCGTCGAGTTTCAACCGGTCGACGCTAATGCCCAAGATGCCCGCCAGTCGGGTGAGGCTATAGGTCCATGGAATCAGATCGACCAGTTCATCGCGGCGGCGCAGGGCCTCGGCTTCGGTTGCGCCGATTATCGTGGTGAGTCCGGGTAGCACGCGAATTGCGTTGTTGCCACGTCCCCACGCCGCGGCGCGGGACTTCAGTTCGCGCGCGTAGGCGGCGGCTTCGTCGAATGATTGCGATGCTGAGAACACGGCTTCCGCGTGCCGTGCCGCGAGTTCGCGTCCGTCAGCTGATCCGCCTGCCTGAATCAGCACGGGGTGCCCCTGTGCACTACGCGGCAAGTTGAACGGACCATCGACACTGAAGTATTTGCCGCGATGGTCGATGCGATGCACCTTCGTGGTGTCGATGAAGCGGCCGCTCGCCTTGTCGCCGATAAAGGCGTCGTCTTCCCAGCTATCCCACAGCGCCTTCACCACCTCCGTGAATTCGGCTGCGCGCTCGTAGCGTTGCGCGTGATCGGGCACCGCCTCGCGGCCGAAATTGCGGGCTGAGCCGAGATCGGCGGTCGTCACGATGTTCCAGCCGGCCCGGCCTGCACTGAGCTGATCGAGCGTGGCAAAGCGGCGGGCGATGTTGTACGGCTCGTTATAACTCGTCGATGCCGTGCCGATTACGCCGATATGCGTCGTGGCCGCGGCAATGCCGGCGAGCAATACGGTCGGCTCCAGCGCCGTGATCGGGCGGAAGTCGATCTGATCGGCAATCGAGGCGTTATCCGCGAGAAACACGGCATCGAATTTCGCCGCCTCGGCAATCTGCGCGACACGAACGTAGTGGGCGATATCGACGAAGGCGCGCGGATCAGCTTCGGGCGTGCGCCATGCGGAAGGGACAAAGCCGGAGTGGAGGATATTGACGTTCAGATGAAGCTGGCGCGGCGGGTCGGTTCTCATGGTCTTGTCGAATGCGGAAGCAGCCAGCAACGAACGGACGAACGCTCTGACCGATTTGCCCATTGTCGAGTAGCGGATCGTTCGAGACCACGAAGGAATTCTGGCATCGATATGCCGGCGAAGACTAAGCGCCGGGCTACATCGCTCTCTGGTCGCGGTTCGCCATGCGCGACGCTTTGCATATCAGAACAAATTGGTTTTCCGCGAGTCTCGCCCGGGCACACAATCGTTCTTGGGTGACGGTATGCAATGCGTCCCGTTTGCCGTCTTTGGCGGGTCCACCGGAGAAACAATGAAATGTCTGCCTCGCTCAATTCGGGTATATGAAGGCCCCCATTAACCTGACCCGTTCACCGCTTCCCGACCGTATGGAAAAGCTTCCGCGCTCGAGCGAGCCGATCCTGACTGCCTCTGCGCTGACGAAGCGCTTTGGTGCAACGGTCGCGCTATCGAACCTCGATTTCTCGATCCATCCCGGCGAAGTTGTCGCATTGATGGGCGCCAACGGTGCGGGCAAGTCGACGCTCGTCAAGATCTTAAGCGGCGTGTATGCGCCCGATGGCGGGACCTTGACGCTGCTGGGCAAGTCGTATCGACCTGCTTCGCCCCAAGCCGCTAAACAACTCGGCATTGCCACGGTGCATCAGTCGATTGCCGATGCGGTCGTGCCGACGCTCTCGATCGCGGACAACCTGCTGCTCGACCGCTTGTGCGATCCGGCATCGCCCTGGCGCGTGCCGCCCGCGGCGCGCCGTGAGGCTGCGAGGCCGCTTGCCGAGCGGGTCGGACTGGATGTCGATCTGTCGGCGCCGCTCGGGTCGCTCTCGCTCGCGAGTCAGCAGCTCGTGACGCTGGCGCGCGCGCTGGCTTCGCGCCCCAAGCTACTGATTCTCGATGAGCCCACCGCCAGTCTGTCCGCCGCAGAAGCGGAACGGCTGTTCCAGCGGCTCGATCCATTACGCGAGGAGGGTGTCGCGATCCTGCTGGTCTCGCATCGGCTGGGTGATCTGCGGCGCATGGCGGACCGGGTAGCGATCGTGCGCGACGGACATCTCGTCGCCGATCTGCACCCGCCAATCGATTTCGACGCTGCCGTCGAGACGATGATTGGACGGCCTCTGCCACAAGCTCGAACTCAGGATGAGAAAGACGCGGCCTCGCTCGAACCCTGTTTCAGCGTGCGCGATTTTCAACTGACGCCGACAAGCCGCTCATTCGACCTCGACGTCCAGCGCGGCGAGATCGTCGCGGTAGCAGGGCCGGTGGGTGGCGGCAAATCGCGTTTCGCAAGAGCGATTTTCGGTGCGGCACATGCGAGCAGTGGTCGGATGGTGCTCGACGGCAAGCCATGGCGTCCTCGTTCACCGGCCGATTCGATTCGCGCGGGCGTGTTCCTCGCCGGCGAGGATCGTTGGCGCACCTCGTTGTTTCCCGACAGCGTGCCGTTCGCATCGATTGCGGGGACGCTCAGCTTTCCGTTCCTGTCGAACTGGTTCAGGCGCGGCGTGGTACGCGAAGCCGCAGAGCGCGATGCCGCGACCGACGCGATCAGAACCTTCGGCATTCGCTGCACCGGCCCCGACGATCGCCTGACGCGTTTATCCGGCGGCAATCAGCAGAAAGTCGTCCTCGCGCGCTGGCATGTCGAACGCGCGCGCTTGTTGCTGCTCGACGAACCGTTTCAGGGTGTCGACGCCGGCGCGCGCGCCGATATCGTCGATACCTTGCGGCGGCATGCCCATGAACGCGCGACGATCGTATTCGTCAGCGATCTCGAAGAGGCCCTGGAGATTGCCGATCGCGTCGTGCGGTTCGATCGAGCGACGCTCGAGCGCGCAACTGTTCAACCCATCCATGACGCGAGCTCTGAACTTCATTCATGAAACACCTTACCCCTTCAATTCCCGGCGACGTCGCATCCGACCAACGGACGCAGTCAGCATGGCGTAGTTTGCGCGATCACCTGGAGCGCACCGGCATCCTGCTCGTGCTGGCGATTCTGATTGCCGTGTTCGCCATCAGGGAACCGGCCTTCCTGAACATCGACAACCTGTTCAGCATTCTCCAGGCGGTATCGATCGTGGCGTTGCTTGGCATTGGCGTGACGATCACGTTGGCTGCGGGTGGCTTCGATCTCTCGGTGGGCAGCGTGGCTGCTTCGGCGCAGATGGCGGCGAGCTATGTGCTGATCGTCTGGCATGGCAGCGCGCTGGCGGCCGTGGCCGCGTGTGTCGCGCTGGGCATCGCGGCTGGCCTGTTCAATGGCTTGTTGATTACGCGGCTGCGTGTGCCGGACCAATTGGCGACGCTCGGCACTCTGTTCCTGCTGGCCGGTCTGCAACTGATCCCGACGGGCGGCCGCTCGCTTGCAACCGGAACCGTGTTGCCCGATGGCAGGGAGGCAAGCGGAATATTCTCGGACGCGTTTCTGGCGTTGGGACGTCTGCGTCTTTTCGATGTCGTGCCGTTGCCGGTCCTGATTCTCATTGCGTTGACGGTGCTCGCCTGCATCGTCATGGAGACGACGCGCTGGGGACGCGTGATCTACGCGATCGGCGGCAATGAGACGGCCGCGCGGCTGGCGGGTGCGCCTACGGCCCGCTACCGGATCGCGGCCTATGTCGCCTCGGGGGCGATTGCGTCGTTGGGCGGCGTGCTGATCGCCGCGCGTGTCGGGCGAGGCGATGTCAGCGCCGGACACTCCCTGCTGCTCGACGCCGTGGCGGCTGCGCTGATGGGTTATGCAGTGTGGGGCGCGAAGCGGCCCAACGTGTTCGGCACCGTAGTAGGCGCGGTGTTTGTCGGTGTGCTCCTGAACGGCCTGACCATGCTGAATGCGCCTTACTACATGCAGGATTTCATCAAGGGTGTGCTGCTGGTTCTCGCGCTGGCGTTTACGTTCAGTGTTGGACGGTCTGCGGACTCACGCGGCTGAGGTCACCGGACCGCCGAAATGTCGTTTGCCATCCGAAGGAATATCGATTGCCGAATCGTTCAGTTTGCGCATGCAGTGTCCGCTGATAGATTGAGCGAACAGTCATTCAAGCGGAGATTCCCATGGCAGAGTTTGGCGAAGCGGCTTCATCGAATATCCGCGACGAGAGTAGACATGCGGTCCGTGTGATCGCCGATGACGCGCAGGCCATTGCTGTTGCGCACGAGCTTGCAGGCCGCCTCGCGCAAGGCGCGGCCGCGCGCGATACCGAACGCCGCTTGCCACACGAGGAGATCGAGTGGTTCTCGCAATCCGGGCTGTGGGCCATCACGGTGCCAAAGGCTTACGGCGGAGCGGGCGTGTCGTTTGTTACGTTGACGGAAGTCATCAAGATCATTGCAGCAGCGGATCCGTCGCTCGGGCAGCTACCGCAGAATCACTTTGGTCTCGTGGACGTGATCGCGCTAACCGGCTCGGAGGAGCAGAAGAAATATTTCTTCGCACAGGTGCTGGGCGGCAAGCGTTTCGGTAACGGCTTTTCGGAGAAGGGCACAAAGAACGTGCTCGATCTGAAGACGAGCGTGACGCGGGACGGCGGCGATTACGTCGTACAGGGCACCAAATTCTATTCGACCGGCGCGCTGTTCGCCGACTTCGTCCCCGTGCTGGGGCTCGATAGCGAACGCAAAGGCTGGCTTGCTTACATTCCGAAGGGCACACCGGGGCTGACCGTGATCGACGACTGGTCGGGCTTCGGTCAACGCACTACGGCAAGCGGTACGGTCGTGTTGGAAAGCGTACGCGTGCCGGCTTCGCATGTGTTGCCTGCGCATCGCGTGTCCGATTTTCCAACGCTCAACGGCCCAATTTCGCAGATTATCCAGGCCGCCATCGACGCCGGCATCGCGAAGGCGGCGCTGGCCGACACGTTGACGTTCGTGCGCTCGCGCTCGCGGCCGTGGATCGACAGCGGGGTCGAGCGTGCGAGTGACGATCCGCTGACCGTGCGGGAGATCGGTCATTTGCATATCCAGTTGCACGCCGCCGAGGCCTTGCTCGAACGCGCCGCGCGCGTGATCGACGAAATCGCCACGAAGGCCGAAACAACCGAAGACGACGTGGCGCGCGCATCGGTTGCCGTGGGCGAAGCGAAAGTGTTGACGACGGAAATCGCCTTGCTGGCAGGCGAAAAACTGTTCGAGCTCGCCGGTACCCAGTCGACGCTCGGTGAACACAATCTCGACAGGCACTGGCGCAACGCACGCGTCCATACGCTGCATGATCCGGTGCGCTGGAAGTATCACCTGGTCGGTAACTACTATCTGAACGGCGTCAAGCCGGCACGTCATCCCTGGAATTAACGCCAGGCGCAATCCTTAACCGAACCCGATCATGGCCAGAGAAATCCGCCTTAACGCATTCGACATGAACTGCGTCGGGCATCAGTCGCCAGGCTTATGGGCGCATCCACGCGACACGTCGTGGCGTTACAAGCAAATCGATTACTGGACCGACCTCGCGAAACTGCTCGAGCGCGGCAAGTTCGACGGTCTTTTCATCGCCGACGTGCTGGGCATTTACGATGTCTTTAACGGCAATGGGGAAGCCGCGATTCGCCAGGCCGCGCAAGTCCCGGTCAACGATCCCGTGCTGCTCGTCTCGGCGATGGCGAACGTGACCGAGCATCTCGGCTTCGGCGTGACCTGCTCGCTTTCGTACGAGCACCCGTATCCGTTCGCACGGCGCATGTCGACGCTCGACCATCTGACGAACGGCCGGGTTGGCTGGAACATCGTCACGTCGTATCTGGACAGCGCCGCACGCAATGTCGGCTTGCCGGCGCAGGCCAATCACGACGAACGCTATTCGCTTGCCGAGGAGTATCTCGAGGTCTGCTACAAGTTGTGGGAAGCGTCATGGGAAGACGACGCTGTGGTGCGCGATGCTGTGCGGAAGGTCTTCACCGAACCCTCGAAGGTTCATCCTATCAACCACCGTGGGCAGTATTTCGACGTGCCGGGCATTCATCTCTGCGAGCCGTCGCCTCAGCGCACGCCCGTACTCTACCAGGCAGGCGCCTCGAAGCGCGGTAAGGACTTCGCCGCGCAGCACGCCGAGTGCATTTTTATCGCCGCACCGTCACGCACGATCCTGAAGAATTTCGTCGCCGATATCCGGGCACGCGTGAAGTCATTTGGCCGCGATCCGCACGACGTGCTGATTTTCAACCTGCACACGGTGATCACAGGCAAGACGTCAGCGGATGCACACGCGAAGCACGCCGACTATCGCCGCTATACAAGCGACGAGGGCGCGCTCGCGCTGATGTCGGGGTGGACCGGCATCGATCTGTCGAAGTACGACCTCGACGAACCGCTGCGCTATATCGAGAGCAATGCGGTTCAATCGGCCGTAGAGGCTTTATCGAGCGCGGATCCGACACGAGTGTGGACCGTGCGTGAGATTGCGAAGTGGGGCGGCATAGGGGGACTCGGACCGCTTTCAGTGGGAAGCCCGCAGGAGATCGCCGACGAGTTGCAGTCGTGGGTCGAGGAGACCGACGTCGACGGATTCAACCTTGCGTATGCATTGACTCACGAGAGCTTCGCAGATTTCGTCGACCTGGTCGTGCCCGAGTTGCAGCGACGAGGCGTCTACAAGACCGACTACACCAACGGCACGCTGCGCGAAAAATTGCATGGCGGTGGTCCTCGACTGGCCGAACCGCATCCTGGTGCGGCCTACCGCACGCGCACGCCGGCCCATGCCGGATAGCACCCCGCTTACTCATAAAACATCGACTAACAGGTTGGAGATCATTGATGAAATCGTTTCTTCGTCGCAAGCTGGATGTGAGCCTTACGTTTCGCACACTCGCCCTGGCGGCGGCCACGATGCTTGCCGGCGCCGTCGCGCACGCGGCACCGCTCAAAGGTGCGCCCGCACCGTTCGACAAGGGCGGCGTGAAGATCGCGCTCGTCAACTATCTGTCGACGGGGGATTTCTTCCAGGCTTATGAAGCCGGTGCGCAAAAGCAGGCCAAAGCGCTCGGCATCGATCTACGCATCTACGAAGGCCGTCAGGATGCGGCCGAACAACGTGAACAGATTCAACAAGCGATCAGCCTGGGCGTGTCCGCAATTATCGTGAATCACGGTTTGCCTGAATCGCTCAAGGATGTCGTGCAGCGTGCCTTGGATAAGGGCATCAAGGTCGTCGCATTCGATGTCGATCTGGGCAATCCGAAGGTACCGCAGATCGAGCAGAGCGATCGCGATCTGGCAGCGCTGCTGCTCGATCAGGCGGTGAAAGACAACGGAGATACCTTTGCCGCCGGCTACGTGTACGTAGCGGGTTTCGCACCGCTCGACCGGCGCGATGCGGTGTGGCGTGACTTCAAGGCCGCTCATCCGAAGGTTCAGGAGAAGGCGCGCTGGGGCACGGTGGACAATCCGATCGCGCAGTCGGTGGCCAACCAGGCTGCTGCCGCCTATCGTGCGCATCCTGAGATTCGTGTGGTGTTCGCGCCTTACGACGAATTCGCACGCGGCGCGAAGCTCGCTGCGGACGAGGCGAACCTGTCGTCGAAACTGCGCATTTACAGCGCCGATATTTCGACCTCCGACATCGAGGCGATTCGCGCGCCGAATAGCGCGTGGGTGGCGACCGCGGCGACGAATCCCGCGGTGGTGGGTGCGGTGTCCGTACGGGCCGCGGCTTTGCTGCTCGCGGGGCAGACGCCCGAGCACCGGATTGTTGTCAAGCCGACGCTGATCACGCGCGACGATCTGGTGAAGAACAACATCAAGACGATTGCCGAGCTCGGCGATAAATTCCCGGCATTCCGTTCGAGCGATGCCGCGACGGCAGCGTGGATTCCGGCAGCGGACTGAGTGTCAGAGGCCGCACCGTCAATCATCTCCTTTGGACTTAAATGAGCAAACGTAGCGGACACCTGCGCCTCGGCGCTTTCCTTTACCCTGCCGGACACCACATTGCGGCGTGGCGACATCCCGAGGCGCAGGCGGACGCCGGCGTGAACTTTCGCCACTACGTCCGGCTCGCACAAGCGGCCGAGGCCGCGAAATTCGATCTGATCTTTCTCGCCGACGGCGTGGGGACACGCGGCGACAACGTCGATTTTCTGAGCCGCACCGCGCACAGCTACGTGGCGCAGTTCGAGCCGATCACGTTGCTGTCGGCATTGGCAGCTGTGACCGAGCGCATCGGTCTGGTCGGCACAGCCTCGACGAGCTTCAACGAGCCGTATCACATTGCCCGCAAGTTCGCTTCGCTCGATCACATTAGCGGAGGACGTGCGGGTTGGAATCTGGTCACTTCGTCGAGCGAGCACGAAGCGAAGAACTTCAACCGTGACAAACATTTCGATCACGCCGAGCGTTATGCCCGCGCCGCTGAATTCGCGGAAGTCACAGCAGGTCTGTGGGACAGCGGGGAGGACGACGCGTTCGTCCGCAACAAAGCTGAAGGGCGTTTCTTCGACCCCGCCAAACGACACGTGCTGGATCACAAGGGACGCTTCTTTCAGGTCAAGGGGCCGCTGAACGTTGCACGTTCTCCGCAGGGGCATCCGGTCGTCGTGCAGGCGGGGTCGTCCGAAGCCGGCCGGGACCTCGCAGCGAAAACGGCCGAGGTGATTTTCACGGCGCAGCAAACGCTGCAGGACGCGGCGGACTTTTACGCTGACGTGAAGGGACGCATGACGGTGTACGGCCGTCATCCGGACGATCTGAAGATCATGCCGGGCGTGTTCCCGATCGTGGGCCGCACCGAAAGCGAGGCGAAAGAGAAGTTCGAGCGATTGCAGTCGCTCGTCGATCCGAAAGTGGGACTTGCGCTCGTATCCGGGTTGACCGGTGGGTTCGATCTCTCGGACTATCCACTCGACGGGCCGATCCCTGAGCTGCCCGAAACGAATGCGAGCAAGAGCCGTCAGGTGTTGACGATCGAACTGGCTCGCCGCGAGAACCTCACGATTCGCCAGCTGTATTTGCGGGTTGCGGGTGCGCGCGGCCATTGGCAACTCGTCGGCACGCCGGCGCAGATTGTCGATCAACTCGAAGAGCGCTTTGTGAATCACGCCGCTGACGGTTTCAACGTGATGCCGCCGGTGCTGCCGGAGGGTCTGACCGATTTCGTCGAACTGGTATTGCCGGAGTTGCGGCGACGTGGGTTGTTTCGCGAGGACTATGAAGGGCGCACGCTGCGAGAGAACCTCGGATTGCGGCGGCCGAGAAGCCGCCATTCTTCCGTACTTCAATCCGGCGCATAACTTTCCATGATTCGTTATTTCCTCCCGGCGCAGTCGTCGCCTACGCTGAAGCGATAGATGCATGCGTCTACCGCCGCCGCGCGTTGCGTGCCGCGGCCGTTCAGCGAATCGTTTCAACGTGATGAGGATGCGAACATGAGCGATATCGTCATCGATGCACCGGTATCTGCCGCGACGGTCGAGGCAGACTTGAACTACCTCGAGTTCACCGGCGAGAAACCGGTGTCGTACCAATACGAACCACCGCCGGGTGTGCCGAAGCGCAGTGGCGTGTACCGGTCGCATCGGGTGAGTATTTCGAATGCCCGCGTCGCGCCGCCGCCTGGCGCGTTGTCGCTCGATCGTAACGGCTTCGAGTTGCATCGGCACGCTAGCGCGCTGAACGATTTCTCCGATCCGGCAAAGATCGAATCTGTCTACTATCGCGAAGCGGAGCAGTTGCTGAAACAGGCCACCGGCGCTCGCCGGGTGGTTGTGTTCGATCACACGCTGCGTGACGGCAATCCTGAGCGCAACGATGGCGTGAGGGAGCCCGTCAAGTACATCCATAACGACCAGACGTTTGTGTCGGGGCCGCGCCGGGTGCGCGATCATCTGCCGACCGGTGAAGCGGAGCGCTTGCTGCAGGGCCGTGTCGCAATCGTCAATCTGTGGCGTCCGATCGGAGAAACAGTGCAATCGTCGCCGCTTGCGCTATGCGATTCGCGCAGTATCACGCTCAACGATCTGGTCGCGTCGGATCTGGTATATCCCGACAAGGTCGGCGAGACGTATGCTCTGGCCTTCAATCCGCGGCACCGTTGGTATTACTTTCCGCAGATGTCGCCCGATGAATTCCTGCTGCTGAAGATTTACGATTCGGCGGGCGACGGAATCGCGCGTCTCACGGCCCATACGGCATTCGACGATCCCACGTCGCCGGCCGATGCGCCGCCGCGCCGGAGCATCGAATTGCGCACGCTGTTGTTCTTTTGAGTGCCGACGTTGAACGCGCCGGCATGCCGTGAAATACGGGGCGGCCGATAGCAGGACGCGTCTGCTGCAGCATCGCAGAATCTGCAATATCGAAAGCGTGAATTCTTGTTTGTTTGTGACGCAGCGTTTGGTTAGCATGCGGCGTTTGGGTCGTTGCCTTACTTCTTTGCTCGACGCTGCTTTTGTTTTTCGTCGAACGAGGTGAGCGTAACGCTTGCCCGGTGCGTTTTCACAGCTCTCACGCCTTCGACATGTCAAGCCTCCATGCATCCGACGCCGGCCAGCAGGCCACCGGCGTGACACGACGGCTGGCCGCCGCGATCGCTCAGGCGTCGCCGTCCCGCGACGCCGACGCCATTGCCGCCGCAAGACGCGGCATTCTCGACTTTCTCGCTGCCGCCTTTGCCGGCGCGAGCGACAGCGGCTATCAAAAACTCCTGTCAGTCAGCGCCAACGACTCGCGCGGCGAAGCGTCGGTGATCGGCAGCAGCGCCCGTGCATCGGCGCAGCAGGCTGCGTTGCTCAACGGTTACGCGGGGCACGCGCTCGACTACGACGACGTGCACAGCAGCGTAAGAGGCCATCCTGCGACGGTCTTGCTGCCCGCGCTGTTCGCGCTGGCACAAGCACGCGGCAGCAGCGCGCTCGATTTGCTCGACGCCTACGTCGTTGGCGTCGAAACGATGGCGCGCCTCGGTCTTGCACTAGGCAGCCGGCACTATGAGCAGGGCTTTCATAACACCGCGACATTGGGCGCACTTGGCGCGGCAGCCGCTGCGTCTTATCTGCTGAAACTCGATGCCGCCGCCATTGAGAACGCGCTGGGTCTTGCCGCCACACAATCCGCCGGCTTACGACTGCAGTTCGGCAGCGAAGCGAAACCCTTGCATGCCGGGCTTGCCGCGCGCGCCGGCTTGTTCGCCGCCGAGCTCGCGGCAGCGGGACTGCAGGGCTCGCCTGAAGCGCTGGACGGACCGGTCGGCTTTTTCGCCGTGTTCAGCGGCGGCGCAGCGCAACCCGAACGCGTGCTCGACGGCTGGGGCGCACCGTGGCAAATCGCAGCCCCGGGTTTGTACTTCAAGCCGTGGGCATGCTGCACGGCGACGCACTACGCCGTGCATGCCGCATTGACGTTGCGCGACACACACCGTCTCACGCCGGACGACATTGCCGAGGTGACGGTGATATTTCCGCCCGGCGGCGACACACCGCTTTCCAGACATTTGCCCTCGACGGGTCTCGAAGCGCGTTTCAGCGTTGCCTACGCAGTCGCGGCCGCGCTGACGGATGGTTCACCCAGCGTGGCTACATTCGCCGATGTGCCCGTGCGCGACGACCTGATCGCACTCGCACGGCGCGTGGCGAGCCGTCACGATGAGACCGCCGCGCGCGCGTCGACCGATCCGGCCACGCGTTTCTCGACTGTCGAAATCGCATTGCGCAACGGGACGGTACTGAGCCATAAGACCGACCGTCTCTACAGCGCGACGGATCTGGCCGCGAAATTCGCGGACGCGACCGGTCACGACGAACGTCTCGCGTTCATCCCCGCGCATATCGACACGATGCAGAGCACCGCCGACCTCGCGTCCCTTTTCAATGTCTTCGCACAGATCCACGTATGAGCACGAATAACAGCAGTACCCGCAGGCAAATGCGTCTCGGGCTCTTCATTCAGGGTGCGGGACACCACGTCGCCGGCTGGCGGCATCCTGACGCGCAGGCTGGCAGCGAGAATCTGGCGTTGATGCAGCGCATCACGCAGACCGCCGAGCGTGCGAAATTCGACATGGTCTTTCTCGCCGACGGTCTCACCAGCGGCCCCGATGCGCATCCGTCGATGGCGATGCGGCTCGAGCCGCTGTGCCTGCTGTCGGCGCTCGCCATGGGCACGCGCCACATCGGTCTCGCCGCCACCGCGTCGACCACATATAGCGAGCCGTATCACGTCGCACGCGCGTTTGCGTCGCTGGATCATCTGAGTAGCGGACGCGCAGCGTGGAACGTCGTGACGACTTCGTACGACCGCACGGCCGCGAACTTTACACGTGGCAATCATCCGGATCACGCGCTGCGCTATGAAATGGCGGGTGAATTCGTCGACGTCGTCAAGGGGCTGTGGGACAGCTGGGATGACGACGCGGTGCTCAAGGACAAGGCGAGTGGCGTCTACTTCGATCCCGCCAAGGTGCATACGCTGGATCACAAGGGGCAGTTCTTCGCCGTCAAAGGTCCGTTGAATGCGTCGCGTCCGCCACAGGGGCATCCTGTGGTGATCCAGGCCGGCTCGTCCGGCCCGGGGCAGGACCTGGCCGCGCGCACGGCGGAAGTGGTGTTTACCGCGCAGCAGACTATCGAAGAAGCGCAGGTCTTCTATCGCGATCTGAAAGGCCGCTTGCCGAAATTCGGCCGTGAGGGTCAGCAGTTGCACGTGATGCCGGGCGTGTTTCCTGTCATCGGCAGGACGGAGCAGGAAGCAAAAGACAAATACGCGCAGTTGCAGGAATGGACCGATACATCGGGTGCGTTGTCACTGTTGTCCGACCGGTTGGGGCATGACGTGTCGAAGTATCCGCTCGATGGTCCTTTGCCGGAGTTGCCCGAATCCGATCAGTTGAAGAGTCGCGCCAAACTGCTGACCGATCTCGCACGCCGCGAGAATCTGACTTTGCGCGAGCTGTACTACCTGGTGGCCGGCGCGCGTGGACACCGCATCGTATGGGGCACGCCTGTGCAAGTGGCGGATGCGCTCGAAGAGTGGTTCACGGGCGAAGCGGCCGATGGCTTCAATATCATGCCCCCGTATTTCCCGGGCGGTCTCGACGATTTTGTTGAACTCGTCGTGCCGGAGTTGCAGCGGCGTGGGTTATTCCGCACCGAATATAGCGGCACTACTCTGCGTGATCACCTCGGTTTGCAGCGGCCTGTGAGCCGCTATGCGGGGCAGTGAGAGACAAGAAGTAAAAGGCGGAAAGTAAAAAGCGGCGTCTGCTCAGCAGACGTCGCTTTTTTTTTCAAACTTGCATCCCGACCAGCGCCGTACTCGCAGGTCCAGATCGTTCGAGATCGTCTAAATCGCGAAGTGACGCAGATCCAGTGCCAACGGTGTGCGGGGCGCCGCCGCGTGTGCAGTCTCCGGCGCGGACGGCGTATGCGCCAGAAACTCACGCGTACGCGGACTGACCGGCGCGCGGAACAGCGCGTTAGCCGGACCGTGTTCGACAATCACACCGGCCTCGGTGAAATACACCGCATCGCTCACTTCCTCGGCAAAGCGCATCTCGTGCGTGACGAGCACGCAGGTCATGCCGTCCCTCACCAGATCGCGGATCACGGTCAGCACTTCGCCCACGGTCTCCGGGTCCAGTGCCGAGGTTACCTCGTCGAAGAGAATCAGATCCGGCTGCATCGCGAGCGCGCGTGCAATCGCCACGCGCTGTTGCTGACCGCCCGACAGTTCACCCGGATACGCATGCGCCTTGTTCTCGAGACGCACCTTCTTCAGCAGATCGTAAGCGGTGCGAGTGGCATCGGCTTTGTCGCGCCCGAGGATGCGCACCGGCGCGACAAGCAGATTGTCCAGTACGCTCAGATGCGGAAACAGGTTGTATTGCTGGAACACGAAGCCGACGCGCTTGCGTAGTTCGATCTCGTCGCGTTCAGAGGCGAGCTGATCGACGCGGGTGCCGTCGACTTCGATCTCGCCGTACTGGGGACGCAATAGCCCCGTAATGCAGCGCAAAATCGTCGACTTGCCCGACCCGGATGGTCCTATGATCGACACGGCCTGGCCGCGGAACACGTCGAGGTCGATGCCCTTGAGCACCGGCGTCGCGCCGAATGACAGATGCACGTCGCGCAAGCGGACCAGAGGGCGCGGACCCGCAGCGGCTGCGGGAGCGAGCGAGACATCAGCTGAAAGCATAGCGTTTCTCAAGAAGACGGGTGAAGCGCGCGATCGGGTAGCAGTAAGCGAAGAACAGGCCGAGCACGGTGAAATAGACGAGGACCGTGAAATCCGCGCGCGCCACGGTATTGCTCGCCACCTGCGCGGTGTCCAGCAAATCGTGCACACCCACCAGCGAAGCGAGCGCGGTCGCCATCGTGATGCTCGCGTACAGGTTCATCCACGGCGGCAGCATCCGCTTCACGCATTGCGGCAGGATGATCCAACGGAACACCTGGCTTCGGCTGAACGCAAGCGAACGTGCCGCATCCCACTGTGCATGAGGAATCGACTGGATTGCGCCGCGGAAGATCTCGGCGAAGTTGGCGCTGGCAGGCAGCGCGAGACCGAGCGTGACCTTGAACCAGTCGGGAAACGGCACGACGTGTTGCCCGAGCGCGATTTCGAATGGGAATACGTAGGTCGAAAAATAGATCAGCACGAGCAGGGGGGCGTTTCGAAACACCTGCACATAGCCGCGAACAATCAGCCGGACGCCCCGGATCGGCGACAGCAGCAAGGGGCCGAGCGCAAGACCGGCGAGTGTGCCGAGCGCGACGGCAAGCAGGCTGATTTCGATGTTGACCCACAAAGATTTGCCGAGCGCCGGTGCCCACGTGATGAGGGCGGCGAGTGCGGGATAGCTCGGACCATGTGCGATCTCGTGTTCAGCGAGCGCCAGCAGCGCGGCGACGCCGACTACGCTGGCAAACGCAAAGAGGGAACGGTAGCGTCCGTCCCGCGCGGGCACGGTGATGGATTCAGTGGCCATAGCCGGGCATCCTCAGACGAACTTCGAGCCAGCGTCCCGCGCGATTGATCGCAAAGGTCAGTGCGCCGAAGAACAGCAGGATCAGGATCATCAACTCGAGCACGTTGTCGCGCTGCGTCCAGATCATGATCGATGCATACGTGATGTCGCCGACGGCGATTGCGGAGGCAACCGTGGTCATCTTCACCAGGTCGACCATGTTGTTGACGAGCGCGGGGAGTGCATAGCGCAGCGCGAGCGGCAACTGCACGCTCCAAAGGCGCTGACGGCGGCTGAACCCGAGCGACTGGGCCGCTTCGAGTGTGGTGCGCGGCACCGCTTCGATACCGGCGCGCAGGGCTTCGGCATGAAACGCGCCCTTGTGCAGCGAAATGACGATCGCGCTCCAGATGAACGGCGTCAGCGGATTGCCGCCCAGATTGCGCAGTGCCTCGCTGAGCAGCATGTTGATCACCAGAAAGGCGCAGAACAGCTGCACGAGCGTCGGCGTATTGCGCGTGATCTCGACGAACACGCGAGCGGGGCGCGCGAGCGCCGGACGCTGTGAGGTGAGTAACGCCGCCAACGCCACGCCGGCGCCCAGACTGCCGAGCACCGTCACGAGCGAGAGTTCCAGCGTGACCAGCATGCCGTGCAGGAACGACGCGAGTTCATCAGGCGCGAGCACGAAACTGTAGTTCAGCCCGATCCTGCCGATCGCATCGACCACGCTAGTTGCGGCGTGCGAGAGCACTTGCGTCGACTCGCTCATGCACCTTGCGCCTTGTACTTCGTATGCAGATCGAGCACGGCCTGCGAGGGCTGCATGCCGTTCTTGTGCTCGACGTCGATCAGCCAGCCGCTGCGATGCCAGTCCTGCACGATTTTCTCAAGCGCGCTCTGCGTATCCGTTTCACCCTTGCGAACCCAGATCACAGACGGCGACGGAATCAGCTCGTTCGATACGGGAATCGTGTAGTCCTTCCAGTCCGGATTGCGCGCTACGAGCAGGCGCAACGTAGGGGCAACGTGAACCGCGGCGACGCAGTTATTACCGCGCAGCGCGAGCAGCGACTCCGGCTGGCCGCGAAATGCCTTCACCTGTGCGCCATATTCTTCGGCAAGCGGCTTCGTATAGTTGCTGCCCTGCGAGACGCACACGGGCTTGCCGCGCACATCGTTCCAGGTCTTGATGCCGCTATCCTTGCGGGTAATCAGCGCACCGCCGATTTCCTCAAACGGGGTTGGCGGATAGGAGAAGAGCTCCGCACGCTCCTTGGTGACTTCCATGTTGGCGATCAGGGCATCGACCTTGCCTTGCTGCAGGAACTGCACGCGGTTCGACGGCTGGACCGGCGTCAATTCCACGTCGACGCCGAGTCGTTTCGCGACGTCGTTCGCGAGATCGATATTAAAGCCGAGCGGTTTCTGTGTGGCCGGGTCCAGCGAACCGAACGGCGGCCCGGACAGGATCACGCCGATGACGATCTTGTGCCGCTGATGAATCCGATCGAGTGTCGTATCGGCGTGGGCGGCACTGGCGCCCAATGCTGCGAAAAGCGTCACGGCGCGCAAGGCGCGCTGGAGGGTGGGGCGGGTCGGTCGGCTGAACATGAAAGAGTAGGCGGAAGTCAGGTTGGATCCTGATATCGCTCCGGCCGATCGGCGTGACTTCGTTGCTATGAGGCCACCAGGACTCGCCGGAGGAGAAATACAGGACGCGATTCGGGACTGCCTATTCTCGGCATGTGTGACGCCGGAAAGAACCAAGGATTTTTCATACCGTTATCTGATTCGCGCATTTATGCAGACGCGAGCGTCGTTGAAACGGAGAAATGGATGTTGTGGCGGATTTGACGGGCTAATTTGACCGGCGATCCACCGGTTGTGTGTACCGCGCTATATCCGGCTGATACGTTTGCTGCCTGTTGCGGCACGCCGGCATGCTTTTGGAAAGCATGCCGGCGTGTTTGTGCGGCTAGCGCGTTGATGCTCTTCTGAATCAGAAATCCAGTCCCGGCCCACCTGCGCCCGGACCGCCCGGCTGGCCGGCTGCCGGCGCATCTTTCGGTGCTTCATGAACGGTGGCGTCGGTGGTCAACAGCAGACCCGCAACCGAGGCCGCGTTTTGCAGCGCCGTGCGCGTGACCTTGGTCGGATCGAGCACGCCCGATTCCACGAGGTCGCCGTATTGGCCGGTCTGTGCGTTGTAGCCGAAGTTGCCCGTACCTTCGGCCACTTTCGCGACCACCACGCTGGCTTCTTCACCGGCGTTCGTCACGATCTGGCGCAGCGGTTCTTCCAGCGCGCGCAGCACGATCTTGATGCCCGCATCCTGATCGGCGTTCACGCCTCTGAGTCCGCTGATGGCCTGCTTCACGCGGATCAGCGCAACACCGCCGCCCGGCACGATACCTTCTTCGACCGCAGCGCGCGTGGCGTGCAGCGCGTCGTCGACACGGTCTTTCTTTTCCTTGACCTCGATCTCGGTCGCGCCGCCCACCTTGATGACCGCCACGCCGCCCGCCAGCTTCGCCACACGTTCCTGCAGTTTTTCGCGGTCGTAGTCGGAGCTTGCTTCCTCGATCTGTGTGCGGATCTGCTTCACACGCGCTTCGATGTTCTTGCTGTCGCCGGCGCCGTCGATAACCGTGGTGTTCTCCTTGCCCACCTCGATGCGTTTGGCTTGACCGAGTTCCGCCAGTGTCGCTTTCTCGAGCGTCAGGCCGGTCTCTTCAGCGATCACCTGACCGCCGGTCAGAATCGCGATGTCTTCGAGCAGGGCCTTGCGGCGGTCGCCGAAGCCCGGCGCCTTGACCGCGACGGTCTTCAGAATGCCGCGAATGTTGTTGACCACGAGCGTAGCCAGCGCTTCGCCTTCCACGTCTTCCGCGATGATCAGAAGCGGGCGGCCGGCTTTGGCGACCTGCTCCAGAATCGGCAGCAGATCGCGGATATTCGACACCTTCTTGTCGTGCAGCAGCACGAACGGGTTATCGAGCACGGCAACCTGCTTGTCCTGATCGTTGATGAAATACGGCGACAGGTAGCCACGATCGAATTGCAGACCTTCCACCACGTCGAGTTCATCGTCGAGCGACTTGCCGTCTTCCACGGTAATGACGCCTTCCTTGCCGACCCGGTCGATCGCTTCGGCGATACGCTGGCCGATCGACTCTTCGCCGTTGGCCGAGATCGTTGCGACCTGAGCGATTTCCTTGCTGGTCGTGGTCGGCTTGCTGATCTTCTTCAGCTCGTCGATCGCGGCGATCACCGCTTTGTCGATGCCGCGTTTCAGGTCCAACGGGTTGAGACCTGCCGCGACATATTTCTGACCTTCACGCACGATGGCTTGTGCGAGCACGGTTGCGGTGGTGGTGCCGTCGCCGGCGGCGTCGCTGGTGCGCGAGGCGACTTCCTTCACGAGTTGCGCGCCGATGTTCTGCACGCGGTCCGGCAATTCGATTTCCTTGGCGACCGAGACGCCGTCTTTCGTCACCACCGGCGAGCCGAAGCTGCGTTCCAGCACGACATTGCGGCCCTTCGGACCGAGCGTGACCTTGACCGCGTTGGCCAGAATGTTGACGCCTTCTACGAGTTTCGAGCGGGCGACGTCACTAAAAATAATTTCTTTTGCTGCCATGGTTTGATGCTCCGTTCGTTATTGCGTGACGACTGCGACGACATCTTCTTCGCGCAGCACGAGCAGTTCGTTGCCGTCGACTTTGACCGACTGGCCGGCGTACTTGCCGAACAGCACGCGCTCGCCGACTTTCAGGTCGGGCTCGATGCGTTTGCCGTCGCTATCGCGCTTGCCCGGCCCAATGGCGATCACTTCGCCCTGGTCTGGCTTTTCGGCGGCGCTTTCCGGAATGACGATGCCTGAAGCAGTTTTGGTTTCCTGGTCGAGGCGCTTGACGATCAAGCGGTCATGCAAGGGACGTAGGCTCATGGTTCGACTTCCGCGATTGAAATTTGGCACTCGTCGCTGGTGAGTGCTGACCGGAATCGAGTATAGAAAGATGCCGCGCGACGCTCCAATAACGGATTCATCGATCCTTATCGGCGAATGGCATTTCAGAAACGCGCATATCAATAGCTCGATTCGCTGGTTTTGCAAGGTGGGCCGCGTCCCTATACTGATCCGTCGAATCGGCACGTCCCATTGGGACGCCGATACACGCTCACAGGACAATCAGCCGGATCAAGCCTGATCCGTGCGCTTATACAAGGAATGACGGCATGCAGGTCTCTCAGGAAAGCACAGCACGTGCACGGCTTTAGGCGGCGCTCAGCGCGTTGCCGGCGCTCGCTAAAGCGATCGGCGAAGATGCCGCGCAACGCGAGGTGCGGCGCGAGTTGCCGTTCGACCGCTTCGCATTGTTTCGCGAATCGGGGCTCGGCGTGCTCCGTTTTCCGGTCGAGTGGGGCGGCCTCGGCGGTTCGCTGGAAGATCTCTTCCATGTGATCGCCACGCTGGCTGCGGAAGAGTCGAATGTCGCGCACGCATTGCGGATTCATTTCGATCTGACCGAGCAGTTGGTGCTGTCGCCGCGCTCCGCCTTCAACGACACGCAGATCGAGCGTGTACGGGAAGGGGCGATCTTTGGAGGTGCGTCAACGGAGCTCGGCACATCCAGGCCCGGCGAAATCGTCACCAAGCTGGTGCGCGACGGTGAGCATTTTCGCGTAACGGGCAAAAAATATTACTCGACCGGCACGGCGTTCTCCGACTACGCGCGTATCAACGTGCAGGATGAAAACGACGAGAAGGTATCAATCGTTATCCCGGTCTCACGTGAAGGCCTGCAAGTGCTCGACGATTGGGACGGGATGGGTCAACGCATGACGGCGAGCGGCAGTCTCGTGCTCGACAACGTGCAGGTATTTGCCCATGAAATCGCAACGCGCGGCTATACGAGTCTTGCGGGCCGCCATGGCAGCGCGGTGCGGCAATTGCATCTGGTCACGGTCGCGGCGGGTATCGTGCGCAACATTCTCGCGGATGCGCGGCGCTACGTGACGCAATACGGTCGCCCGGTGCTGCATAGCCCGGCGCCCTCGGCACGCGAGGACGGTTTCGTGCAACAGGTGGTGGGCGATCTCGCGGCGCATAGTCTATCCATCGACGCGCTGGTCGCGCAAAACGCACGCACGCTGGACCGTTCGGCAAATGCAATCCGTAGCGGCGCAGCCAATGCGGAAGAACTCGTGCTGGAAGGGTCCTTGGCTACCGCCAAAACGCAACTGGTGGTCAGCAAGCTGGCCCTCTATGCGGGCGAGCGTCTGTTTGAAATCGGCGGAGCATCGGCCACTGGGCGAGCGCACAACTTCGACCGTCACTGGCGCAATCTGCGCACCATCTTCAGCCACAACCCGTTGCTGCATAAAGCTCGCGTGATTGGCGATTACGAGTTGAACGGCGTGACCACGCATCTGACTGAGGGGCGGGTTTTCTGAAACGCTGGAAAAAACGCCACGATCCTTTCACCCATCTTCCATTGATTGAATGCCATGAGCCGAGATCTGTTATTGCTGTTGGAGCCGGGCTTCACCGATCCGAACCACCCCGGCGAGCGCTTCATCTGTCCTGATGGCGCGCCTATCGAAGGTCTGCTCGCGAGCGATCCTGCGCTCAACGCACGCCTGGATATTCGCCGCTTGCCGTTTCCACGTCCGCGCGCGGCGGTCGTGGACGCGCTCGACGCTGAGCACCAGAGTCTGCCAGTTTTGATTTTCGGCGACGAACAGCCTGCGCCGGCAGATGCCCAGACGCTGGGCGAGAAGCGCTTCGTAACCGATACGCGCCGGATCCTCGACCTGCTCGCGCAGCGTCACGGTTTTCCTAAGGTGCATTGACGCAGCGGCTTGAGGTCGGCTTCGCGTAGCGATAGCAGTACGCGCTCACCGAACAAATTGAGGCCCGACTGACAATCGAAAAACTCAGCTGCGCGTCGTCGACGCAGACGAGCGCGCAGCCAGAGTTGAATGATTCACAGTGAGCTTCAGTTCAACGCGACCGCAGCAGCGGCGCTCACCGGCGAGCCTTCGATCGCGACAGACTGAGCACCGTCCGGGCCAACCGGCACATCACCCACCAACGTCGTGCGATACAACTGCCGGTCGAAGTCGAGATCGAAAATATCCGTAGGGGCGAGGTGAGCCGTCGCGCGGTTGTCCCAGAACGCGACGCTGCCGGCCTCCCATTTGAAGCGCACGGTGAATTCGGGCCGCGTCACATGTTCCCAGAGCAGTTCGAGCAGCACCTGGCTTTCGCGTGGCGTCACGCCGACAATCGACTTCAGGAAACTCGGGCTCACATAGAGTGCCCGCTCGCCCGTTTCCGGATGCACTCTGACGAGCGGATGCTCGGTAACGAGAATGCGTTGTTCGACGGCTTTGACAAACGCTTCCGTTCCACTCGCGCCGGCTGGTGGCGTAAAGCGGTGCAGCCCGCGCAGCCCATCGACAAACGTGCGCAACGGCGCGGACAGCTTCTGATACGCGGCCACCAGATTGGTCCACTGGGTATCGCCGCCGTACGGCGGAATGGTCACGCCGCGCAGGATCGACGCCCAGGGTGGATTGACCGCGGCCGTCACATCCGTGTGCCAACCAGTCCAAGGCCGCTGCAGCGTTTGACCCTCGAAACGGGTCGCCTTGCGGTACTTCGAGATCGAATAGATTTCCGGATGACCGTCGACATGGCCGAACACCGGATGCCCCAAAGTCAACTCACCAAACTGCGTGGAGAAAGCAATATGCTGCTCATGCGTCAGAAACTGCTCGCGAAAGAACACGACGCGCCATTTAAGAAGCGCCGCGCGAATATCCGCGATCTGACGCGCATCCAGTTTCTGCTTGAGATCGACACCGTGAATTTCAGCGCCGATATGCGCGGAAAGCGGATTGACCTGAATTGACTGTACTTCCTGCAATGCGGCTGCGCTCATGGGAGGCTCCTCGCGAAAGAGAACGTGTTGCGTCAATATCCCGCTACGGCGGGCACCTGTTTTGTCTCGGTGGTATAGCGGTTTGCAGGTCGCGGGAGTCCGAGGTTCTCGCGTAGCGTGCGGCCCTCGTATTCGGTGCGGAAAAGTCCACGCCGCTGCAATTCCGGCACCACCAGTTCGGCGAATTCCGTCAAGCCGCCCGGCAGCCACGGCGACATGATGTTGAAGCCATCGGCGCCTTCTTCTTCGAACCACTGTTGCAACTGGTCCGCGATGCTCTGCGGCGTGCCGACCACCTGCTGATGGCCGCGCGCGCCGGCAATGCGCAGGTACAGATCGCGGATCGTCAGGTTTTCGCGCCGCGCGAGATCGAACAGCAGGCGTTGACGGCTCTTGCCACCATTGGTTTCCGGCAACTCGGGGAGGGGCCCGTCGACGGGATACTGGGAAAGGTCCACGCCGCCCGACATGTTCGACAACAGCGACAGACCGACCGTCGGATGAATCAGGTCCTGCAGCGCGGCGAACTTCGCGTCCGCTTCTTCCTGCGTACGGCCGACAATCGGAAAAATGCCCGGCATGATCTTCAGGTGATCCGGCGAGCGGCCGTATTTCGCGAGGCGGCCTTTGACGTCGCGATAGAACGACTGCGCTTCATCGAGTGTCTGATGCGCGACGAAGATCACCTCTGCGGTTTGCGCCGCGAGCTCACGTCCCGCTTCCGATGCGCCGGCCTGCACGACGACTGGCCACCCCTGCGGCGAACGCGCGACGTTCAACGGCCCGCGCACTTTGAAATGCTTGCCTTTATGACCGAGCACGTGCAGCTTGTCCGGATCGAAATAGACGCCGCTTTCCTTGTCGCGGATAAACGCATCGTCTTCCCAGCTATCCCATAGGCCGGCCACCACATCGTAGAACTCGCGCGCGCGTTCATAGCGGACCGCGTGCTCCGGGTGGCGTTCGAAACTGAAGTTGAGCGCCTCGGATTCGGTGCTCGACGTCACGAGATTCCAACCCGAGCGTCCGCCGCTCAGATGATCGAGCGACGCGAATTTGCGCGCGAGGTTGTACGGCTCGTTGAATGTGGTGGAGACCGTGGCGATCAGGCCTACGTGTTTCGTCACGACAGAAAGCGCGGACAGTAGAGTCAACGGTTCGAAGTGATCGGCACGTGCGGTACGAGATAGCGAGGGTAGATTCGTGTCGCGCACGCTGACGCTGTCGGCGAAAAATATCGTGTCGAATTTGGCGCGTTCGGCGATCTGCGCCAGTTCCGCGTAGTGCGCGAAGTCGAGTCCGCCGCTCGCGAGTGCATCCGGGTGCCGCCACGCGGCGATATGGTGGCCCGTCTCCATCAGGAAGGCGCCCAGTTTGATCTGTCGCTTCTGGCGATTTTCGCCGCTCATCGTTGTCTCCGCGAAGGGTTTGTGTGTATGGGGGGCCGCGGGTGTTACCAGGCGAGTCGCCATTCGGTGATCGATGGATTCGCTACTGGAATGCGCGTGCCGCCGTGTGGCGTATCGCCGTCGTGAGGTTCGCGGCGCGCGGCGTCGTGCTCAGCGTCGTGCTCGGCGAAGTCGGCCAGCACTTCGTCGCGCAAACGAATGAAGCGGGGATCGTTACGCTCGCGCGGACGCGGCAGCGCGACATCGACGATCCGTTTGATGCGGCCCGGCCGTGGCGCCATCGTAACGACGCGGTCACCGAGGTAGAGCGCTTCGTCGACGTCGTGTGTAACGAGAATCATCGTGATGCGTTCGTGTTCCCAGATGCGTTGCAATTCGTTCTGCAGGCGGCCGCGCGTGAGCGCATCGAGCGCGCCGAATGGCTCGTCGAGCAGCAGCACGCGTGGACGGTTCACGAGGCCGCGTGCGATCGCCACACGCTGCGCCATGCCGCCCGACAACTGATGGGGATACGCATTCTCGAAGCCGTTCAGGCCGACCAGCGCGATGTGCTGCGCGACCGCATCCCGCTTTTCCCGTGCCGACAGCGGCGCGTTACGCAACGCGGCGAGAATGTTTTGCGATGCCGTGAGCCAAGGAAACAGGCGGTGATCCTGAAACACGATGCCGCGTTCGAGCGACGTATCGCGCACCTTGTCTCCGGCAACGACAATATCGCCGCTGTAATCGCTGTCTAGTCCCGCGATCAGCCGCAACAAGGTCGACTTGCCGCAACCGCTCGAACCAAGCACGCTGACGAATTCGCCGGGGCGCACCCGCAGGCTGATGTCGTCGAGCACCGCGAGCGATGTGCCGCCTTGTTGCGTATAGCGCTTGCTGACGTGAAGAATGTCGATGCTGTCGGAAAGCGTGGAAGAAGTCATGTGCGGACCTTGATCTGTAATCTGTATTCAGTGCAAACCCAGTGCAAATTCAGCGCATAGCCGGTGAATATCGGCTGCGTGCTTATCGAGCGGCCACCTGCGAACGGCGTGCAAAGATCGCCCGTTCCACCGCGCGCGCCAGCGCGTTCAACGCCCAACCGGTCACGCCGACCACGATCACGCCGAACAGCACCAGATCCATGCGGAACTGCTCGCTGCCGTCGATCAGCGTGTTGCCGATCCCGCTGCCTGCCACCAGCAGATATTCCGCGCCAAGCGTGGCAAGCCACGAATAGATCAGCGCGAGATAGAGGCCGGTGAAGATTGACGGCAATGCGGCCGGCAGAATGACAGCGCGGATCAATTGCCAGCGCGAATAGCGAAATGCGCGCGCGACTTCGATGTAGGCGCGCGGCACAGCGTGAATGCCGTCGCACGTGTGTGCGGCGACCGGCAGCAACGCCGCGAGCGAGAGGAACACGACTTTCGCTGCATCGCCGAGACCGAACCACACGGAAATCAGCGGAATCCACGCAAACAGGGAGATCTGTTTGAACGTGTCGAAGCTCGGGCCAATCATGCGCGTGGCAAGCCGCGAGAAGCCGAGCGCGCTGCCGAGCAACAGGCCACCTAGCGTGCCGATCACGAAACCGCTTGCTTCACGCACGAGTGAGGCGGAGAGGGCCTTGAAAAGCGCGCCGCTGACGATTTGCTGCCAGGCGGTGGCCAGCACCTGCGCGGGGCTGACCAGCAAGCCGCTCTTGACGACGTGCGCTTCCGAGATCGCCCACCAGATCGCAATGGCGACGATGGGTAAGACGGCGCCGCGCCAGTCGACGCGTGAGAGCAGGGACCGGCGCGGTCGCGCCGCGCGCTGGAAGGAGGCGGGCACGTTACTGCCGCAGTCGCAGGACGCATCGGCCGACTGTTTTAATCCGGCTGGCCGCTTGAAGAGAGCAAGACTCATCGTGGATACCTCATATACGGTGCGTGGCGGCAATCGGCGCCATGACCATCACTCGCGAAACGCCGACGGTTGACCGCGCCGCAAACGCGCTTCGAGCGCGTCGAGCGAACGATTCATCGCGTAACCGATGGCGCCGACCACGACGACCGAAGCCATCACCAGGTCGAGCTGGAACAGTTGCCGCCCGTAGACGATCAGATAGCCGAGCCCTTCCGAAGACGCCACCAGTTCGACGACCACCAGTGCGAGCCACGCTTTGGTGAACGCGAGCCGCACGCCGGTGGCGAGCGTCGGCACGGCAGCGGGCAGCACGAGATAGACGATCCGTTGCCAGTGCTTGTATTCGAAGACGCGCGCGACTTCATCGAGCGAAGCGGGTGTCTGGCGGAATCCTTGCAGCGTGCTCAACGTCACGGGAACAAGCGCGGCATGCGCGATCAGGATGTATTTGAGCGGCTCGCCGACACCGACGAGCAGCAGCAGAAACGGCAGCCAGCCGAGCACTGGAATCTGCACCAACGCATTGAAGCTGGGTAGCACATAGGCTTCGAAGGTACGCGACAGACCGAGCGCCGCGCCGAGCACAAAGCCGACCAGGGTGCCCGCAGCGAAGCCGAGCAGCACGCGCTGGAGACTGATGAGCGTGTTGCTTGCGAGATCGCCGCTTCTCGCCAGTTCGACAAAGGTGTCGAACACCCGCTCGGGTGGCGGCAAAATCTGCGGCGCGATCCAGCCGCGCTCGCAACCGGTCGCCCATAAGGCGAGCAGGACGACTGGCAATACCCACGGCGCGAGATGCCAGGCGAGGGCGCGCAAGCGCGCATTGCGATAGAGCGGCGCGCGCTGCGCTTCATCAGCGTGGCCGAGCCGTTCGCTATCGACCGGAAATGCGGTTTCGCTCATCGTGATCGCTCCCGTTTTAGCTGAGCGGCTTGCCGGCAGCGTCGTAGCGCGTCCAGTAGTGGTCGAGTTTTTGCGTGCGCAGCGCATTGTCGAGATACTTCGTCTCGAACCAGCCGTCGACCTGGACGGGTTGCCGGATCAGTTTGAGTTTCAGCGCATCCGCCGCGACCGCTTTATAACGCGCGACGATGAACGGATCGATCAACGGCGAATTGCGGTCTTTCAGGCTTTGATTCGCGAACTCGGCCTGCCATGAGGAGTAGGGCACCCCGCTTTTTGCCCACAGCTTGAAGAGCGCATCGCGGTTCGCTTCATCCGACGACCATTGCGCGCCTTGAACGAACACGTTGACGACGCGTTGCACGACATCCGGATGCGCGTTATCGAAATCGTCGAGTACCAGCAGATGCGATTGACGCGTGAATTGCGGCCCGTCGTTCTGCGATTCGTAGATGATTTTCGCGAGACCCTGGTCGCGCAGTTTGTACAGGTGATAGTCGTTGACCGACGCGTCGATCCCCTTGGACGCCAGCGCGGCGAGCGAGCTAGCGGTGTCGAGATTGATCACACGCAGGTCGCGCTCTTCGAGCTGATTGGCGGCGAGCGCGTTGTCGGCGACCAGTTGCAGATTGGTGCCACGAAAAATCGATACGCGGCGGCCTTTGAGGTCTTTGATCGAACGCACGTCCGAATCCGGGGGCACGGCGATCTTGATGCCGGTACGCACGCCCGAGGCGATCAGGAGGTGAGTCTTCAGGCCGTTGGCGCGGGCGAGTACTGCAGGCAGATCTCCCTGAAAGGCGAAGTCGAGTGACTTGTCGGCGATCGCTTCATTCACGGCGGGGCCGGCGCCTTTGAAGAAGAGCCATTCGACCTTGATGCCGTCGGCGGCGAATTCCTTTTCGAGCGACTGCTGCAATTGCACCGTCGCCGCTGGTGATCCGCCAAAGGTAGGTGGATCGCCCGTGCCCTGCTGCGCGACGCCGATCCGGATCACAGCGGGTTTGTCAGCGTAGGCATGACCCGTGGCAAGCGACAGGGCCGCCACGGCAACAAAAGATTTCAGCAGACGAAAATAGCGCATTCGGCGATACCGATCGATGGAAGGAAATGGAGTGCAAATGCTCAGATGGGCAGAGAGCTGGCAATACACGTTAGATTCGTGTGCGCTCGAATCCAACCAATCATTGCTGATAAGAAAATCTGCAGTAGTTCGAACCACGTTGCCTGAAAGGGTCCGTGCGGCACTGGCGCGGTGCAAGTGCGTGATTCCCGATTTGCATAGTTAAATTCGTCGTTTTGCTGGCATGGATTGCGTGGCTACCATTCGACGCTTCAGCCATTCATGCGAACGCGAGATCATGTCCACTGTTGCTTTTCCATCGACCGTCGCCGAGCCGCAGGCGCCTGCGGCTAACACAGCGTCTCCTACTGTCATCCGTAGTGCGCAAGATGTTTCGCGCATCGTCAACGCAGGCGCTGCAAAGGGCAGTAACGCACGCATCGTGATTGCGATCGCCCTGGGTGGAGTCTTTCTCGATGCTTACGACCTGACGTCGCTTGCTTACGGGATCAAGGACATCGCGCGCCAGTTTTCACTGTCGCCGGTTCAGGTGGGATTTGTCTCGTCGGCGATCACGTTTGGCGCGATTCTCGGCGCACTGTTCGGCGGGTATCTGACTGATCGCATAGGCCGTTATCGCGTGTTTATGGCCGATATGCTGTTCTTCGTGGTGGCGGCGATTGCGGCCGGTCTTGCGCCGAATGCGTGGGTGCTCGGCGGGGCACGCTTTCTGATGGGCTTCGGCGTAGGGCTCGATCTGCCCGTGGCGATGGCGTTTCTCGCCGAGTTCTCGCGGGTGGCGGGCAAGGGCAACAAGGCGGCGAGTGTCGCCGCGTGGTGCCCCGCATGGTACGCAGCCACGAGCACCTGCTATCTGCTGATTCTCGGGCTGTACGCGATTCTGCCGGAGCATCAGCTTGGCTGGCTATGGCGTCTGACGCTCGCGTTCGGTGCGGTACCGGCCATTGTGATTATTCTCGTGCGCAGCCGCTATATCAGCGAATCGCCTGTTTGGGCAGCGAACCAGGGCGATCTCGAAGAGGCGGCGCGCATTCTGAAGCGCTCCTACGGCGTCGACGCAGTGGTTGAACGAAGCGCGACACCGATCAAAGCACCGCGTGCGGCGTCCTGGCGTAACTACGGGGTACTGTTCAATGCGACTTACCGGCGCCGCACGATTCTTGCCGCGGTGATCGGCAGTGCATCTTCGTTTGGCTACAACGCGATTATTTTCGGCTTGCCGGTGATCATCACCAGCTTCTTTCATCAGGGGCCGCTTACGACGATCATCGCGGCGCTCGCGCTGAACCTGGCATTTGCGTTCGTGGGTGGACTGATCGGAGTGCGCACCGCGCCGACCGTCGGTGCGTGGAAGATGACCGTGCTCGGGCACTCGTTGCAGTTCGCTTCGCTGATCGGGCTCGCGCTGATCGGCAAACCGGGCAGTGGCGCGCTCGTGGTGCTTGCGATCCTGTTGCTCGGCGGCTATCTATTCGGGCAAGGTTTCGGACCTGGCTCCCACTCGATGACCTATGCGTCGCTGAGCTACCCGACCTCGCTGCGCGGAATCGGCGTCGGTTTCAATCAGACCTTGGTGCGTTCCGCGTCGACGGTTTCGTTGTTCCTATTCCCGGTTCTGGCCGCTGCGTTCGGTACGAAGGTTTTCTGGCTGATCGCGATTGCGCCGTTGACTTCGTTGCTCGTGCTGCTGGCGATTCGCTGGGAGCCATCGGGCTATGACATCGATGCTGAGGACTACGCGGAGCCGCCGGCCAAAGCAAACGCGGCGCTGGCGTAGCGTATTCAACGTTCTTCAACGCCCTTCAACAATCACGCGGCGCGCTCGACCAGGCCCGGTCGCAGCTGAGTGAGCGCGCTACATCCCAGCAGGCGCATGGCGATATGCATCTCCTGCATCATCAAGGCCAGTACCTCCTTGACACCGGCGCCGCCGCGCGACGCGAGACCGTAAAGCGGCGCACGCCCGAGCAAGACGCCGCGCGCGCCCAGCGAGACCGCTTTCAACGCATCGCTGCCGCGCCGCACGCCGCCGTCGACGAACACGTCGAGACGGTGACCTACGGCGTCGGCGATTTCCGGCAATAGTTCGAGCGGCGCGAACGTGCTGTCCAATTGCCGTCCGCCGTGGTTCGATAGCACGATCCCATCCGTTCCGCGTGCGAGCGCCAGCAATGCGTCGTCGCGCCCCTGAATGCCTTTCACGATCAGCTTGCCGCTCCAGTGCCGCCGGACCCATTCGAGATCTGCCCAGCCGAGTGTCAAGTCCATCTGCCGGCTGAGCATGGCGGCGTGACGCGCCAGATCGGCCCGTTCGCCGACGCTCTCTGCGATGTTTTTCAATTGCGGCGAACCATGGCGCGCCATCTGCCAGCACCAGTGCGGATGGCGGATGCAATCGGCAATGAGCCGCGGCGATAGTCGCAAGGGCAACGCGAAGCCGTTGCGCGTGTCGTGATCGCGTTTGCCATGGACCGGCACGTCGACCGTCAGGACAAGCGTGGAAAAGCCGGCCGCGCTCGCGCGCCGCATCAGGTCCTCGGCAATACCGCGGTCCTGCTGTACATAAAGTTGCATCCACAGGTCGCCACGCGGCGCGGCGGCGCGCACGTCTTCGAGCAGGGAGGTGGACGCTGTCGACAGAACGAAGGGCAAGCCCGCTTCGCTCGCGGCGTGGGCGAGCAGTTCGTCGGCACGCGGCCAGAACAGACCGTTCAAACCAGTCGGCCCGACGATCAACGGCGCGGCCGCCTCCCGTCCGAAAAACTGCGTGGCGCTCGAGCAGCGCGACACGTCGGTTAGCACGCGCGGTTTGAAGAGCCACTGGCGGTAAGCCTCGGCATTGCGGCGCAAGGCGTCGCCGTCCTCCGCGCCGCCGTCGAGATAGTCGAAGGCGAGGCGCGGCAGACGTTTCTGGGCGGCGATCCGGTAATCAGCTACGCATGAAAGCATGAATGCTCCACAGACTTCAAATTTGCTGCGGTTGTCCGATTCAATCGCATTACAATCGAGATAACTGCTATTCGATCTGTCTTGACGATCCGTTTTAAGGCCGCGCTACCACCATGTCAGAACACGCCAGAGGCACAGCCCGCAAGATTAAGGCGGCTGAACCGGAGCCGACGCGCTCGTCGCTGTTCGTCGGCTCGACCGCGAAAGCGTTTCAGGTCTTGCATGCGTTCGACGGTCCGAACCGTCACATGACGCTCGTCGATATCGCGAGGACGTCCGGCCTCGACCGCAGCGCGACGCAGCGTCTCGTGCATACGCTGGAAGCGCTCGGTTATCTATACCGTGTTCCCGACACGCGCAACTACGGTCTCACGACGAAAGTGCTGCAGTTCTCCTACAACTACGTGCGCGCCAACGAGCTCATCGACAAGGCCTCGCCGTATCTGCTCGACATCAGCCGGCGCCTTGGCGAGACCACCAATCTGCTGGAGCTCGACGGTCACGAGATCGTGTTCGTCGCGCGGTTTCCGGGCCAGCATTTGGTGAATATCGACATCGTGGTCGGTGCGCGTTTGCCGGCCATGTTCACTGCCGCCGGCATCGCGATCCTCTCGCGTCTATCCGACGACCGCGTGCGCGAGATCCTCGCGCAAACGCGCCTCGAACCGCTCACGCACTACACCGAAACCAATCCCGACAAACTGCTCGAGCGGGTGCGCAAAGTCGCCCGGCGCGGTTATGCGGTGATCGAGAACGAAACCGTGCTCGGCGATATTTCCGTTGCCGCGCCGGTGACGGATCACGGCGGCATGGGTGTCGCCGCGATCAATATCTCGGTGCCGACCTCGCGCTGGTCGCGTGAGAAAGTGGAAGCCGAACTCGCGCAACACGTGCAGGTGGCCGCAACGTCGATTTCGAAGTCGCGGCTCACGGGCTATCAGCGTTGAGCCGTCACTAGGCGCTCAACTAGGCGCTCACTAAGCGGTCACAGCGGCCGCTCGAAAGTATCGAGCTGCTTTTCCAGTTCGATTCGCAAATTCGCCGACAACTCCGGCGCCGCCTGGACCAGCGGCGCGAGCATCGTCGGCGCATGCACGCCGATCAGATCCATCACCGATTTCATCGGACCGGGATTGGTTTCGGCAAACGCCAGGTTCATCAACGGAATTAGCGAGCGGTGCAGAGCGAGCGCTTCCCGCGTTTTTCCGTCGGCCGCGAGCTGATAGATCTTGCGCCACGCGCTCGGCAACAGGCTCGCTGTCACCACGATGCCGCCACGCGCGCCCGCCGCGACATGCAGCGGAAACAACGTGTCTTCGCCGCTCAACACGGAGAACGACTCGTCGACGCCGGCGACAGTGCGCAGGAAGTGCCACATGTCGGTATTGCACGCCTTCATACCGATGATCCGCTCGTGCTTCGAGAGTTCGTGCAGCACTTCGGGCGCGATCGAAATGCGCGTGCGATACGGAATCTCATAGATCAGGATCGGCAGTGGCGATTCGTCGGCGTAACGCAGGAAGTAGTCGCGAATGCCTGCCTGGGTCGGATTCGTGTAGTAGGGCGTGATCACCAGCAAGCCGTCCGCACCCGCTGCAGCGAATTCCTTGCCTGCCTGCATGGCGTCGTGATAGCCCGGATCGAGCACGCCAGCGATGACAGGGATGCTGCCCGCCGCTTCCTCGGCGGCGATACCGGCCATGCGGATGCGTTCGGCCCGTGCCAGCGCGCCGTATTCGCCCGTACCGCCGAGCGGCACGACGCCGTCCACGCCCTGCTTGAGCAGATAGCGCATCAACGTGCGAGCCGCGCCGCTGTCGATCGTGTCGTCGGCGTTGACCGGTGTCGGAATGGCCGGCAGAACGCCGCGTAATTGTTGTGCTGAAAGCATAAAGAGTCTCGGTGAATGAATGGGGTTCAGGCGGTGAGGCTGCGCCGGCGCAAACGGTCCGCGACCCAGATGAGCGCGGCGATAAAGATGAAGAGGCAGGTCGAAACGGCCGCGATGACCGGCGAGATCTGCATCGTGATTTCGTCCCAGAACTGCTTGGGCAAGGTCGTACTCAGACCGCCCGAGGTGAAGAGGGCGATGGTCAGTTCATCGAACGAGGTCGCGAAGGCGAATAGGAACGACGACATTAAACCCGCGCCGAGAATCGGGAACGTGACGCGGCGCAGGGTGGCCCACGGACGCGCGCCCATGCTCTGGGCGGCGAGATCGAGGCGGGTGTCATAGTTGCGCAGCACGGCCATCATCGTGATCACGACGTAGGGCACGGCGACTGTCGTATGGGCCAGCACCAGGCCGAGTGACGATCCGACCAGACCAATCTTCGCGAAGAAGTAGAAGATGCCGACCGCGATGATCATGCGCGGCACGACGATCGGCGAGAGCACGAACGCCAGCATGGCCGCCTTGCCGCGCATGCCGCCGCGCACCAGCAGGAACGCGGCGGGCGTGCCGATCAGCATCGACAGCAAACCGGTGCCGATACCCACAAGCATCGAGCGCGTGATCGCCTGCATCCACAGCGGCGAATCGACGATCTGCCGATACCATTGCAGCGAAAATCCGTGCGGCGGCCACGCCAGCCCGGAAGCCGAATCGAACGACAGCGGGATCATCAGGAAGGCCGGCGAGCTGAGAAACACCAGCAGCAGGAACACGATCACCCGCAGCGTCAGGCTTTCGCCGCTGCCGGACATGCTGCGTTTGCGGCCTTTGCGTGAGCGGGGCATGACGGCGAGCAAGGCGTCCGTCGCATTACCGAGCGCGGTCAGAATCAGGTCGCCGAGCTTGCGGCTCCAGCCACTCGCACGTGAGCCTTTCGCGCCCGCGCTTTCGCCCGCCATGGTCGAGAGGCCGACCATGCGGTCGTACACCAGGAAGACGATTAGCACCACCGCAAGCAGCAGCACCGAAATCGCGCCGGCAAAGCCCCAGTTCAGCGCCTGCATGACCTGATCGATGATCAGTTGCGTGATCATCGTTTGATGACGGCCGCCCAGCAGCGTCGGCGTGATGAAGAAGCCGATCGCGGTGACGAACACCATCAGGGCGCCAGCCGCGACACCCGGCAACGACAGCGGGAAATACACCTTCCAGAACACGGTGCCGGGACGCGCGCCGAGCGTCGCCGCGGCGCGCGGCAGGCGGCGGTCGATGTTCTCCATGACCGACAGCATGGTCAGCACCGCGAGCGGCATCAGCGCATGCACCATGCCGACGATCACGCTGGAAAAGTGATAGAGCAGGCTCAGCGGTTCGTCGATGATGCCGAGCTTGAGCAGCAGTTGATTGATGACTCCGTTGCGCCCGAGCAGCACGACCCATGCAAACGTGCGCACGAGAAAGCTGGTCCAGAACGACAGCAGCACCCAGAACAGCAGGCGGTTCTTGCGTGCACGCGTTGCCGACGAGATCAGATAGGCGATCGGATAGCCGGTCAGCACCGAGAAGAACGTGGTCCATAGCGACACTTTCAGCGTGATCAGCAATACGTCCACATACACGGACGATGCGAAGAGCCGCTTGTATTCGATCAGCGTGAAGCCGGTGTCGTTGTGAATGCTGAGCATCAACAACTGGCCGACCGGATAGACCAGCATCACGAGCAGCAGCACGACGAGCGGCGCGCCTTTCGCGCCGGGCCGCAGCCACGTGCGCCAGGTGGGCCGGCGCGGCGCGGGCTGAATGGGCTGTGCCGGTCCCGCGGGCTGGGACGGGCGCGCGCTCAAAGCGGAATGATTCATCGCTTACCCCGCGATCGCAACGGCGTCGGCGGCGAGCCACGACAGGCCGAGCGTTTGCCCGACTTCGTACTGGCTGCCGAAACGGTTGGTGGGGAAGGCGGCCACGAGCGGCGCGGCATTGGCGGTATGCGGCTCGAGATAGAGCTTGGTCATGCTACCGGTCACCATGATGTCGGTGAGTTTCGCGGACAGGCTGCCGCCGTTGCCGGAGTCTGAGTTCGCGCCCGCACTGTCGTGCACGCGCAGATTTTGCGGACGCAGCATCAGCTTGACCGGCTTGCCGTTGGCGATCACCGGGTCGTAGGCCATCGCTTCGCCTTTCGCGACGCCTTGCACGCTGATCTGCACCTGATCGCCGGCCCGGCCCGTGACGACCGCGTCGAGCAGATTCGACTCGCCGAGAAAGTCCGCGACGAACACGCTGTTGGGCCGGAAATACAGATCGGCCGGCGTGCCGAGTTGAGCGATCGAACCCGCGTTCATCAGGCAGATGCGGTCCGACATCGTCATCGCTTCTTCCTGATCGTGCGTCACGTAGACGATCGTCGTGCCGAGTTCGCGATGGATGCGCTTGATCTCGAGCTGCATGTGATCGCGCAGTTTCTTGTCGAGCGCGCCGAGCGGTTCGTCCATCAGAATGATCGAGGGCCGGTAGACCATGCAGCGCGCGAGCGCGATCCGCTGCTGCTGGCCGCCGGATAGCTCGCGTGGATAGCGTTGTGCCACGTGCGGCAGATGCACCATCTCCAGCGCTTGCATGACCTTGTCTTGCGTGGCCTTTGCGTCCGTCTTGCGCATCTGCAGCGGAAACGCGATGTTCTGCGCGACTGTCATGTGCGGAAACAGCGCGTAGTTCTGAAACACCATACCGATGTCGCGTTCGTACGGCGCGCCGTACGTCACGTCCACGCCGTTGATGCGAATCTGTCCTTCATCCGGCAGGGCGAGGCCGGCGATCAGGCTGAGCAGGGTGGTCTTGCCAGAGCCGCTCGGTCCGAGCAAGGTCAGGAACTCGCCCTCGGCGACGTCGAGGCTGGTCGGCGCGAGCGCGACGAAATCGCCGTAGCGTTTGCTGAGTCCCGCGATCTGAAGATTCGAAGCAGACATGGAATCGGCCTCCGTGAAAGGTGACAGGGAGTGGCGGCGCGCTTACGTCAGGATCCAGCGATTGAAGCGCTCGAGTGCGACGCTCTGGTTTTCCTGCCAGTACTTCGCATCGATATGCAGGCCGTTGGCCATGTTCTGCGGATAGGTTGGGCAGTTTTTCGCGATCTCCGGCTTGATGAAGTTGAATGCTTCGGGTTGCGTTAGACCCGCCGGGAAATAGTCGACCAACGCGGCCTGGCGTTTCGGATCGGCGGCGAATTTGATGAATTCGCGGCAGGCATCGGTGTTCGGCGAGCCCTTCAGGATCGACCAGTTGTCGACGCCCCAAATGTTCTGGTTCCAGACGATGCCGACCGGCGCCCCACTGGCAATTGCTGCTTGCGCGCGCGAGATCCACGTGCTGATCATGTCCACTTCGCCCGAACCGAGCATCTGTTCGACCTGTGCGCCGGTGGTCCACCAGACGTCGACGTGCTTCGCAATCTTGGAGAGGCTCGCGAAGCCGCGGTCCATGTTGCAGGGATAGACCTGGCCGGTCGCTACGCCGTCGGCCATCAAGGCTTGTTCCATTGTGTCGAACGGATACTTGCGCAGACCGCGGCGGCCCGGGAAGTCCTTCACGTTCCACATGTCGGCCCATGAGCTCGGTGCCTTGCGGCCCTTGAACGCGTCCGTGCGATACGCAAGAACGGTGGTGTAAATGTTGGTGCCCACGCCATACGGCGACATGTATTGCTTCGGGATCTTCGCGATCACCGGATCGGATTCCAGCCCGTGTTTTTCGAGGTATTCCTTGCCGCCGCCGGTCAGCAGAAGAATGGCCGGCTGGCTGATCTTCGCCATGTCCCAGGTATAGCTGCCGGTGTCGACCATGCTCTTGATCAGCGCGGTCGGTTCGGCGTTCGCCTGCACGCCGACCACTTCGATGCCGGTCTTCTCCGTGAACGGCCGGTAGAACACCGCGCCGTAGGCCTTCGTATAGATGCCACCGTCGTCACGAATCACGATCCGTTTGCTGGCCGCGCGCGACGGCGTCCAGACGAACGGGAACGCGACCGCTGCCGTGCCTGCCAGCGCCGCCTTGATGGCCGTGCGGCGGCCGGGTTGTTGAATCTGATCGCGTGTGGGCTGCTTTTTCATGACGACTCCAGGGAAGTGGCAAGCGTGGAAAGCGAAAGACCGGTATGGCGAAAATTCAAGCCGCGTGAGCGGCGCGATGGGGCACGGACCGGCGCCTCAGGGCAGCAGGCGGCCGGGGTTGAATAACTGGTGCGGATCGAGCGCCTGCTTCACCGCGCGCATCAACGTGAGTTCGATAGCGGATTTGTAGTGGGCCATTTCGCTGAGCCCGGTCTGGCCGACGCCGTGTTCGGCGCTGAACGTGCCGTGCAATTCGTGCGCGACTTCGTTGACGCAATGGCGCATCGCGGTGGCCATCGCGACGGGGTCAGGGAATTCGCGCCATGCGTCGAAGGTGAAGAACGGGATGAAGTGCGCGTTGCCGTCGCCGAGATGCGCAACGATCAGAATGTCGAGGCCGGGGATGATTGCGTGGACCGCGCGTGTGGACCGCTCGATGAACGCAGGCACCGCCGATACCGGCACCGCGCAATCGGTCGTCAAGCCCACGCCGGCTTTCTTGTTCGCTTCGGACACGCTGTGGCGAATTTCCCAGAGGGCGGCGCGCTGCGTGTCGTTGCTGGCGAATACCGCATCGACGATGAGGCCGGCGTCGGCTGCCTGTTCGAGCGTGTGTTGCAGCAGTTCCGCCATCTCCTCGCCACCGCGTGTGTCCGCGAGCTCGACCAGCACGTGCCAGTCATGCAGTTCGCCAAGCGGATTGCGGCGCTCGGGTACATGTTCGATCACGAGTTCGAGCTGGCGGCGGTTGATCATCTCGAAGGCGTTGAGCCGCGACCCGCAGGCGGCCTGGAACATGCCGAGAATACGCAGCGCGGCCGCCGGGTCGACGGGCGCGAACCACGCGAGCGCGTGATGCGTCGGCAACGGATGCAGCTTCAACGTGGCCGCCGTGATGATGCCGAGCGTGCCTTCCGTGCCGATGAACAGATGCTTCAGATCGAGACCGGTGTTGTCTTTGCGTAGCGCACGCAGGCCGTTCCAGATCGTGCCGTCGGCGAGCACCACTTCGAGGCCGAGCACGTTGTCGCGCGCGTTGCCGTAGCGCAGAACGCCGGTGCCGCCCGCATTCGTCGACAGATTGCCGCCGATCTGGCATGAGCCTTCGGCGCCGAGACTTACCGGAAAGAGCCGTTGTTCGGCCGCGGCTGCGTCCTGCACGGTCTTCAGCACGCAGCCGGCTTCGACTTCCATTGAACCGTTGGCCGCGTCGATCGAGCGAATCCGCCGCATTCGCGAGAGATTGACGATGACTGGCCGAACGCCTTCGCTCGCGGGCACGGCGCCGCCGCACAGGCTGGTGTTGCCGCCTTGCGGCAGGACCGGCACGCCGTGCGCAGCGCACAGGCGAACCACCGCGGATACCTGCGCTGCCGTCGATGGCAGCGCAACACAGAGCGCCGGCGCCTTGAAGCGGCCGCGCCAATCCTCGGTGAAACCATCGAGGTCGGCTTCGGCGCTCAGGACCGCGTCCGCTCCGAGTTCGGTTTGCAGGCTGGCTAACAAGGGCGCGACAGGGTTCATTTCTGGTTCCTTGATCGGGCGGCTTCGATGCGGTCGGCTGCGACCCAGGTGGGACGGGACCTGCGTTGCCTGAGAAAAAGCATATGAGTAAAAAAATCGCATTGAAATGCAATTAATCGCAATGCGATTAAAGTGCTCGTTTTTCCTGGCGTGAGTCGGGAGGGTGCTGACGGCTACGAAAGAGGGCGCTGACGGCCACGAAACAAATAAGCAAAGCGAAATTTGTTGGTTTGGGTAAGCCTGCGGCGCCGCGATACTTGATCGTCCGATGGCCGCGCCATTCGATTTCGACGCATCCGTCTGCTGTTCAACTCCCAGACCGAACCCGACACCATGACGCAATCCCATCACCCCGATCAGCCTGCGCTCGACACACTGCGGCTGATCGGTCCAGCACCTGATAACTGGGTCCCGCCGCGCGAGGGCATCGACCATAACGTGGTGGTTGTCGGCGGTGGACAGACCGGCGCGGCGTTCGCTTTCGCCCTGCGGCGCGCCGGCATCGGTCAGGTTAGCGTGATCGATGCCGCAGCAGATGAGGGTCAAGCGGGCGTCTGGTTGAATCGCGCCCGCATGAATAAGCTGCGCACCCCTAAATCATTGGTGGGCCCTGAGGCGGGTCTGCCGGGGCTGAGCTTCCAGGCATGGTATGAAGCGCGCTTCGGCGCCGATTCGTATGCGGAGATCGACCGGATTCCTCGCACGCGTTGGGCAGAATATCTCGCGTGGTACCGGCATTTCCTCGAGATTCCGATTCGCTACGGCACGCGGCTTACGCGAATCGAACCGGTAGGTGAGCATTTCCGTTTGCATCTGGAAGTACGCGATGGCGCCACAGTGCGCAACATCGTGGAGACGGCACGCAAGATCGTGCTCGGCAATGGCGTTGCGGGTAACGGTGGGCCGAACATTCCTGCAGTGCTGAAAAATATTCTGTCGACACTACGTGCCCACACCTCCGAGGCGATCGATTTTGCTGCGCTGCGCGGCAAATCCGTGGCGGTGATCGGCGGCGCGGCATCCGCATTCGATGCGGCAGGCACGGCGCTCGAAGCCGGTGCAGGGCAGGTGCATCTGTTCGTGCGTCGTGAGCGGATTGCCTCGGTGCCGGTGACACGCACACGCGCTTATCCCGGCGCGTACGACAACTATTTCCATCTGCCTGATGCGATTCGCTGGTCGCAGGCGCGGCGCTTCCGCGTTGCCGGTTCGACGCCGCCAGTCGACGCCCTGGAGCGCGTCACACGTTTTTCGAACTTCCATCTGCATCTCGGCGCGCCGTGGACACACGCAAGCGTCAGAGATGAGCGCGTGGAGACCGACGTGTCGGGTGAGCCGTTCGCATTCGATTTCGTCATTGCCGGCACGGGCTATGTGATCGATCCGGCGTTGCGGCCGGAGTTGGCGCACATCGCCGGGCATATCCGCCTGTGGCGCGATCAATACGTGCCCGCTGCAGCCGATAGCGACGACGCGCTGGGCGCGCATCCGTATCTCGGCGCCGCGCTCGAATACCTCGAGAAGGTCGAGGGCGAAGCGCCTTATCTGAAGCACATCCACGTCTACAACCCGGCGGCCTTCGTCAGTTTTGGCTTGCCGGTCGGCGACGTGCCAAGCATGAAGCGCGATATTCCCGCCGTGGTGCAGCGAATCAGCCGCGATCTGTTTCTCGCCGATCTGGACGCGCATGAAGCACGGATTCACGGCGATATCGCCGCCGATTTTGACGATTCAATTTACGCACAGAGCGTCTGGCAGCGTGACAGGGTCGACGTCGCGTGAAGTGGACCTCAACAAGCGCGCGGTCACGATAGTTCAATAAGGCGAGAGGCAGGAGCCGCTATGTCCACGCAGTTCGAATCGATTACAACAGGAACGCCGGCCATTGGCACGGATGTCGTTGACGCCAACCGCGCCTTAACACGGCGTGGGTTTTCACGCGGTGTTCTGATTGCTGGCCTCGCTGCCATCGCGTGGTTCGGCAGCGCCGCGCTGACCGAGTGGTGGCCGAGTGCCGACGACTGGCCGTACACGAAAGAATTCATCGCATTGAAGCTGGTGCTCGCGGCATTTGCTGTTGCAACGGCGGTCGCGGGATGGCGCAATCCGTCCACTCAGGCCACGACCCCCACTCGCACGGGCGCATGGCTTGGGGCAATGCCATGGTTGCTCGCGCTGGCGCTCGGCGTGAGCGCATGGGAAGCGATCACGGCGCAACTCGAATGGCTGCCGCGGCCCTTCTTCGCGCCGCCGCAAGCGCTGATCGGTGTCTACGCCGAAGACTACCCGCGGCTTGGCTCGAGCGTCGTGCATTCATTTGGACTACTCGCCTATGGCTACGTGTTAGGCGCCGTGGCTGGCTTCGTGACGGGCGTGAGCATCGGCTGGTCGCAGGCCGTGAGCTACTGGGTCCATCCGGTCCTGCGCCTGATCGGGCCGCTACCGGCTACCGCGTGGTTGCCGTTGGCGTTCTTCTTCTTTCCGTCGAGCTTTAGCGCAAGCGTGTTCCTGATTGCGCTTGCGACCGCGTTCCCGGTTGCGGTGCTGACATGGTCTGGTGTAGCCGGCGTCAATTCGGCCTATTACGACATCGCGCGCACGCTCGGCGCGCGGCCCGCTTTTCTGATCCTGCGCGTGGCGATTCCGGCGGCGCTGCCGTCGGTGTTCGTCGGCCTGTTCATGGGTCTTGGCGCATCGTTTTCGGTGCTGATCGTCGCGGAGATGATGGGCGTGAAAGCGGGGCTTGGCTGGTATCTGCAATGGGCCCAGGGCTGGGCGGCGTATTCGAACATGTATGCCGCGCTGCTTGTGATGGCGCTGATGTGCTCCGGTCTGATCACCTTGCTGTTTCGTGTGCGTGATCGCCTGCTGGCCTGGCAAAAGGGATTGCTCAAATGGTAGCCGTACCCGAAGTGTTGAATCAGTCGGCCGCTGCCCGGTCGATCCGTGACGGCGCACGTATCGACGTGCGTCACGTCAGTCATCAATTCGCGCTGCGTGGCGCCGTGTTGCCGGTGCTTCAGGATGTCAGCTTCACGGTCGAGCCGGGCGAGTTCGTCGCGTTGCTCGGTCCGAGTGGTTGCGGCAAGTCCACCTTGCTGCGGCTGGTCGCTGGACTCGATACGCCGACGCAGGGCAGCGTGCAGGCCGATGGTGCGGCAATAGCCGGTCCTGATCCGTCGCGTGTGGTGGTATTTCAGGATCCAACCTTGTACCCATGGCGTACGGTGCGTGGCAATGTCGGGGTCGGTCCGCAGGCGCAGCGCAAACGCTTCGCGCGACGCAACGGTCCGCAAGAGGACCAGGCGGAGCAACGGATCGACGCCGCATTAGAGTTGGTCGGCCTCAGCGAATTCGCCGAAGCGTTTCCGCATCAATTGTCGGGTGGCATGGCGCAGCGCGTGGCACTGGCCCGCGCGCTCGTCAACGATCCGGCGCTGCTGGTGCTGGACGAGCCGTTCGGCAAGCTCGACTCCCTCACACGTATCCGCATGCAGGGTGAACTGGCGCGGCTTTGGTTGGACGCGCGCTTTTCCGTGCTACTGGTGACGCATGACGTGGAAGAGGCGCTGTTGCTCGCCGACCGCGTGATCGTTTTCAGCGAGCGGCCGGCGCGCGTGGTCGCCGAAGTGCGTAACGACGCGCCGTATCCGCGCCGTCGCGACGATCCGAAGCTGGTGGCGCTGCGCCGCGAGGTGCTCGCCCAGCTCGGGCTCGACACTTGAACGAATAAAACAATCGATAACGACCAGAGGAACAGTCAACCATGAATCCCTACGATGAATCGCCGCTGAGTCCGGCCCGCCGCGCGTGGTTGCGCAAGACGGCCTGGACCGCGGGCGCGGCGGCGCTCGGTGGTGCGTCGCTGATGCCGGGGTCGCTCGCGTTCGCTCAAACGCCGCAGGCTCCGCTCAAACCCCTCAAGCTTTCCTGGAACGCGGGCGCGATCTGCACCGCGCCCGTCGCCGTCGCGGTGAAGCAGGGGTTTTTCGAGCGGCACGGCTTGCAGGTGGAGCTCGTGAATTTTTCAGGTTCCACCGATCAGTTGCTCGAGGCAATCGCAACGGGCAAGTCCGACGCGGGTGTCGGCATGGCGCTGCGTTGGATCAAGCCGCTGGAGCAGGGCTTCGATGTGAAACTCACTGCCGGGATTCACGGTGGGTGCATGCGTTTGCTGGCCACGCGCGCGTCGGGCATCGTCGATGTGGCTGGGTTGAAAGGCCGCACGATCGGCGTGAGCGATATGGCGAGTCCGACCAAGAATTTCTTCGCCATCGTGTTGAAGAAGATCGGCGTCGATCCGGAGCGCGATGTGAACTGGCGCCAGTATCCGGCGAACCTGCTGGGCGAAGCGCTGAAGAAGGGCGAAGTGCAGGCGATCGCGGATGGCGACCCGACGATCTGGTCGATCCGCGAATCCGACCACTTGTATGAGGTGTCGAACAATCTGTGCGGTGAATATCAGACGCGTTCGTGCTGTGTGCTCGGCGTGCGCGGTACGCTGGTGCGAAAGGATCGCGCCACCGCGCAGGCGTTGACGCAGGCGCTGCTCGAAGCGACCGAATGGACTGCGAATCATCCTGCGAACGCCGCCGCGATTTTCTCGGTCTATACGCCGTCCGCCGATGTGGGCCAACTGGCGGCGATGCTCAAGAGCCACACCGATCGCCACCATCCGGTTGGGGATGCGTTCAAGAAGGAGATCTCGCTTTATGCCGACGACCTGAAGGCGGTGGGCGTGCTCAATAGCGGCACCGATTCCAATCGTCTCGCGGATCGGGTGTTCTCGAACGTGCTGGCTTGACGGCGCGCCGTATCCGTCCGATATGCGGTTTGTGTCGATCGATAGTCGAATTTATCGTTTGGCCGTGGCGGAAGGCATCGTTACGCTAATCGGCTTGCCTATGATGCGCCGACGCCATGATGAACCCGCACAATTCTCCGCCGTCGCGCGGCCGCCGTCGACTGCTGGGTCGTCTGGCGGCCGGCGGTCTCGTCGTTTCACACGCCGCGGCAGCTAGCGAACTGCTGCGGCCGCTCGAGGTCGCGTCTTCGACTCGGGTGCCCGGCGGGCCTGTACTCGAGCATCCATACGGCGTGCCGTCGCCGCATGAAGCAAATGTCGTGCGGCGGAGTGCGCGCGCGTGGCCGCTGCCCGGCGCGGCTTCGTCGATGACGCCGCTTGCCGATCTGCACGGTACGCTCACACCCAACGGTCTGGTCTACGAACGTCATCACGGCGGCGTGCCCGACATCGATCCCGATCAGCATCGGCTAGCCATTCATGGCCTCGTGCGCACGCCCAAACTGTTCACGATGGACGACCTGCTGCGCCTGCCGTCCGAATCGCGGATTCATTTTCTCGAATGCTCCGGCAATACCGGCAACGAATGGAATGGCCCGAGCGGCATGCCGGTGCAACTCACGCATGGTTTGCTGTCGTGCTGCGAATGGACCGGTGTGCGTTTGTCGACTTTGCTGGAGGAGGTGGGTGGTGTGACGGCGTCCGGCAAGACAAGCGGCGGCGGCTGGTTGCTGGCCGAAGGCGCGGATGCCGCTGCGATGACACGCAGCTTGCCATTCGATCGGATACTCGACCGCGCGCTCGTGGTCTATGCGCAGAACGGCGAACGCTTGCGTCCCGAGAACGGCTATCCGTTGCGTCTGATCGTTCCCGGCTTCGAGGGCAATACGAACGTCAAATGGCTACGTAGGCTAAAGGTGGTCGATGCGCCGTTGCAAACGCGCGAGGAAACTTCGAAGTACACGAGCCTGCTTGCGAACGGCACCGCGCGTCAGTTTGCGTTCGAGATGGATGCGAAGTCGGTTATCACGCGACCCTCGCCAGGACATCGTCTCACCACGCACGGTTATTACCCGATCACGGGTCTCGCCTGGTCCGGACGCGGGACGATCCGCAAGGTGGAGGTGTCGACCGACGGCGGCGCGACGTGGCGTCCCGCGCGTCTGGACGGTGCGATCCTGGATCGTGCGCTCACGCGTTTTCAGGCGGACTGGCGCTGGGATGGCGGTGCGACTGCGATTCTTTCGCGCGCCACCGATTCGACCGGCTATGTGCAACCGACACGAGCCGAACTCGTCGCCGCGCGTGGCCTGAATTCGCAGTACCACTACAACGCGATCCAGCAATGGCGAGTGGATGCTAACGGCGAGGTGCGTAATGCGTGATGACCGCCGTCTGACCGGCGTGCGGGCGCGAACGGCACGGACCGCGCTGGCCGTGCTGCTTTCGCTCACGGCACTGACATCGTGCTCATCGATTGCGCCGGGTGACCAGAGCGCCAGGTCGATCCATGATATCGGCACGCCGCTCACCGAGCAGGACCTCGCTGCCTGGAACATCGACGTGGCGCCGGATGGCCGCGGCCTGCCTGCGGGCAGCGGCGACGTCGCCACCGGCGCGTACATATTCGCCGCAAAATGCGCGGCGTGCCACGGCGCGCAGGGGCAGGGCGGTCTCGGCGATCAACTGGTGGGTGGGCAGGGCACACTGACCAGCGCGAAGCCGAAGCGCACCGTGGGCAGCTACTGGCCCTATGCGACGACGCTCTTCGACTATATTCGCCGCGCGATGCCCTACAACGCGCCTGAATCGCTTTCCGCCGACGAGGTGTACGCGCTCAGCGCATTTCTGCTCAACCAGAACGGCATCGTGCCGGCGAATACGCGGCTCGACGCGGCCTCGCTGCCGCGTGTGGCGATGCCTAATCGCGGCGGTTTTGTGGCTGATCCGCGTCCAGGGCAGCTATGAGGCGCTTGCGCTGATCGGACGGTCCGGGAGCGGGCCCGAAGCGCCGCTAACCGTTATTGCCGGCTCGCTCATGTAACCGCTCATGCAGTCGGCTTCATGCAGCCGGCGCAGCAGGCGCATTCGGTGTGTATTTCCGCAGCCGCTGGGAAATCAGATGCGAAGGTTTTTCGATCATCCGGTAAAACGCGTAGCTGATGGCGAACGCCAACGCCACCTGCACGAACCAGGCGAATCGGGACGTCTCGTCGAATCGGGTCATTTCCAGCAGGGCGAGCGCCATCTTGTGGCAAAGATAGAGGCTATAGGACCACGCGCCAAAAGTAGCCAGTCTGGACCAGACGCCGCCTCTGGAAGGCGTGGCTGTCTCCGCCGCGATCCAGATTGCCGCGAGGAACTGAAATAGCGGAAGCGTGATATCGGGCGTAATCAACGGCACAACGGCCGGTTTGAGATTCGATTCGGACAGCAGAATCATAACGGCGGCCCCGGCAGCGACAATCACCACTCTCAGCGCAACCAGGTGATTCGCGAGAAAGCGGGTGCTGCGATCAAGGCCGCGCTTGATCATCAGGGTAAGCGGCGAATACGCGCCACGAACGTGGAACTGCTCCGCGTTGCGCTGAGTCTCCGCGATCAGGCAGCCGAAGATCCATCCAGCCGCATACAGTAAAGCCGTACCCGGAACGCCATACGTCTCAATGACGCAGCCGTGGCAAACGGGATGCCCGATCAGGCGAACCACAGCCACCATCACGCCCGCCGCAACCGCGCAGCCAACGATCATTTCGCCGATGTAGCGAAAGCGGGCGCGCAGGAGCGGATAAGCGGCGTAATACACCATCTCGCAATAGAGCGACCACAGCACGGACTCCAGATAGTTCTGCCCCGTCGGCAACGGTTGAACGAGGCACAGCAGGATGACTAGCGGTAATCCAATGCGGATGAATCTGGACGCGTAATAGTTGATTGGCTTAAGCGTCACATCCGTTTGATATGCGTTATGGATGCAATAGCCGGAAATGACAAAGAAGACGATGACGGCGGCAGGGCCCGCGAACAGCGCTGTCGAGCCGGACCATAGTGCGCCGCCGAGGAAGGCGAGTTGATGAGGCAGAAGTTCTTTAAACGCGGGTGGCTTGAAGTGATACATCAGCACCCAGACAGCCGCGAGGAATCGAATCGCATCAATCTTTAGCGACTTGTTCAGATTCGCAGACGCTGAGAGATTCAAGGTGATCGCCATTTATTGCCCCTTCTTCTATTCAGGCTGCGGCGATCTTACGTCTGTCGTGATCAACAAAAATCGAAAAAAATGGGGAAATAAATGTCCCACCAGGCCTCAGTAAAATGCAATGTTGGGCGGTTGTTTTTGTCAGCGTCAGGTGCGGGTTTACAGCAATACCTTGCGGCATTGGCATAGGTTTTAGCCCGAATGGATTGATGCGGGCACAATTCAAAGCTAGGCTCTGTCGAAACCGAACAATAATTCGAGGCACAAGGATCCAATGACTCCATCGGAAAACATTGACCAGCTGATCGCAGGCATCACGGACTGGCGTGGCAAAACATTCGCCAGCATCCGCAAAACCATCCTTGAAGCCGACCCGGAGATCATCGAGGAATGGAAGTGGATGGGAAGCCCGGTGTGGTCCCGCGACGGAATGATCGCGGTCGCCAATGCTCATAAAGGGAAGGTGAAGCTGACCTTTGCCCACGGGGCGAATCTCGCCGATCCCGACAAGCTTTTCAACGCGGGCCTCGACGGTAACGCGAGACGCGCGATCGATTTTCTCGAGGGCGATAAGGTCAATGGGCCCGCTTTAAAGAAACTCGTGCGCGCCGCTATTGAGTACAACCAGACCAAATTGAAGAAAAATGCGCCGGCGAGTACTCGAGCGAAAGCACATAAAGCTAAAGAGGCGTGAAGCAATAGCGTTATCTTGGGGAAGCGCTTAGGCCGATCAGGCTGATTGGAATATCTACGGTTCTCAGCGCGACAGCAACGAAACGGTCGCGATGCCGAGAATCGTCATGATGAGCGAAGCCGCTACGTGAATGACGATTTCGCCTGCCGCCCAGCCGAGCCGGCCGTCCTGCAAGCGCTGCACGACTTCCGCTGAGAACGTCGAGAACGTCGACAGGCCGCCCATCAAGCCTGTGATGACAAAGAGCCGCCATTCCGGCGCGATCTGCGGCACCCTTGCGAACCACGCAACCGCGACGCCGATAACGTAGCCGGCAATCACATTAGCGGCGAAGGTGCCGAGCGGCATGCCCGTGAACAGGCCGTTCAGACGGATACCGAGAAACCAGCGGAACAGCGAGCCGAGCGCGCCGCCGATGCCGACCGCGAGAATGGACAAATACATGAAGAAGTACTCTGGCGAAGCCGAAAGGTCGACAAACCGGGCTTGAGCGGAAGGCGTGATGCCGCGTCCGCAGTCGTCCGGGCGAAGCAGGCATCATCAGCCATCGAGGGCGGTTGAGGGAGAACGCCATCGGGAGAATGCCATCTCCAGCGCGCCAGTCTAGCATTGGCAGGGCATTGGGGACAGGTGAGCGCCGTCGCGGCGCGCGTGTCCGGTCTGCATCGCGTGGGGCGTGATCTAGAATCAATAGAGGGCCTGCGAGCGTCTGCCGTGGTCCACTGCAACGCCGCAACCGCGCGGGAGGCCGACATGACGAAGGGCTACCAGCTCACGTTCTATACGGAGAAGAACCGGCGCCACGGCCATCAATCGGTCGTGGAATGTCTGCTGTCGATCGCGAAGCTCATCGGCATTCATGGCGCGACCGTCGTGGCGGCGGCCGAAGGCGTCGGCCACGCTGGCGCGCGGCATGCAGTGCGCTTCTTCGAACTGGCGGATCAGCCGCAGCTGGTGATCTTCGCGGTCACCGAAGGGGAGGCGGAAGCCTTGCTCGAAGCGGTGCGAGCGGGCTGCCTCCCGGTGTTCTACACGCGTTGCCCGATCGAATTCGGCCTGATCGGTGAACACGGGGACGCGAAACATCCGGCGCGCCGCTAAGCCTGGTTTGCGGTCAATGAGCGACTAACTAGCGGTTAAGCAGTCAGCCGACGCTTTCGCGCTCCGGCGTCGCCGAAATCTTGTGGATCGACAGGTCCGCGCCGTTGTATTCGTCTTCCTGGTCGAGCCGCAAGCCCACCGTCAGGCGAATCGCCCCATACACGAGCGTGCTGCCGAGCGTCGCCACCACGATGCCGCCCAACGTGCCGATCAGTTGCGCGCCGAACGATACGCCGCCCAGTCCCCCGAGCGCATGCAAGCCGAAGATGCCGGCGGCGAGGCCGCCCCACGCGCCGCACAGACCGTGCAATGGCCACACGCCGAGCACGTCGTCGATACGCCAGCGGTTTTGGACGCAGGTGAACATGTACACGAACAGCACGCCCGCAATGCCGCCCGTCACCAGCGCGCCGAGCGGATGCATCACGTCGGAGCCGGCGCACACCGCGACCAGCCCGGCGAGCGGGCCGTTGTACGTGAAGCCGGGGTCGTTTCGGCCCGCGAGCCACGCGCTCAGCGTGCCGCCGACCATCGCCATCAGCGAATTGACTGCCACGAGACCGCTGATCTTGTCGACGGTCTGCGCGCTCATCACGTTAAAGCCGAACCAGCCGACCGCGAGCACCCATGCGCCCAGCGCGAGGAACGGAATATTCGACGGCGGATGCGCGGCGATGCCGCCATCGCGGTGATAGCGGCCATGACGCGCGCCGAGCAGCAGCACGGCCGGCAACGCGACCCAGCCGCCAAACGCATGCACCACTACCGAACCGGCGAAATCGTGAAACGGCACGCCGAATACCTGGGTGAGCCAGCCCTGAATACCGAAGCGGCCGTTCCACGCGATCCCTTCGAAGAACGGATAGACGAAGCCGACCAGCACGAAGGTGGCGAACAGTTGCGGATTGAATTTCGAGCGCTCGGCGATACCGCCCGATACGATCGCCGGGATCGCCGCCGCGAAGGTCAGCAGGAAGAAGAAGCGCACCAGCGCATAGCCGTTGTGCGCGGCCAGCGACTCGGCGCTGCCGAAGAACTGCACGCCATAGGCGATCGTGTAGCCGATGAAGAAATACGCGATCGTCGAGACCGAGAAGTCCACCAGAATCTTGACCAGTGCATTGACCTGATTCTTTTTGCGGACGGTGCCGAGTTCGAGAAACGCGAACCCCGCATGCATGGCCAGCACCATCGCGGCACCCAGCAAAAGGAAGAGGGTATCGGTGCCGGTTTTCAGACTTTCCATCGATGTGTCCCGCTTATGACAAAAAAGCGGGCATGGAATGCAAGAAGTGGGCCAAATTTGTGCCGAAAACGTCGATAAGGTGCAAAACCGCACCGGAGTGGGGTTCATGACTTACATGCCCGGGCTGGTGATGCACTATCTTTTGCACCTCGGACAACGACAAAGGCACCATATATGTGCGTTATGGCTTCGTATCGGTCGTCGCGATCCAAACCAGGGCACGACATTCGATTTGATTTACGTTTAATTCAAAAGTCTGACGTTTTATGCGGATTCATTGCACCCGGGTTTGTATTTGGCGGCAGAAGCCTGGTTAGTGGCGCATCCTCTTTGTCTTCCTGCGTAAACGCCGACATAATGTGCCGTCCCGCGCACGATCTGCCGGCCATCGACTTCCAATGCGCACGCATGAGACTGACCACTAAAGGCCTGTTGCTGATCGCAATTCCGGCCGTCTTCGAACTGGCGTTGCTGTCCGGCCTGGTTATGGCGCAGGCCGACGCGACGCAAGCCGAACGGTGGGCCATCCATAGCGAAGACGTGCTGCGCCAGACCACCGCGATTCTCGATCCGGTGCTGGGTGAGTCCGTGGCGCTGCGCGGCGCGGTGCTCGCCAACGACACGCACTTTACGACGCCGGTCGCCTTGTGGGTGGACGTCGACCGTCGTATCGATCAACTGGCCGAGCTGGTTGCCGACAACCCGGCGCAAGTCGAGCGCGTGGTGCAGGTGCGCCAGGCGGTGCAGGGGTATCGGCAATGGTCCGACCGCGTTCAGGACATGCTGCATTCGGGGCGGCGGCGTGACCTGCTCGATCGCTTCCGCGACCTGGCCTCGGCCGACGTGCTCGATCGTTTCCGTCAACAGGTGGTGGCTTTCCAGGCCGAAGAGCGGCGCCTCGACACCTTGCGCTCGAATGCCGCCGCTGCCGCGCGTGAACGGCAACAGACGCTGGTCGTCGCGGCCGTGTTCGGCTCCTTGCTATTCGTCGCGCTGGCCGTGTGGCTGTTCACGCGCGGCGTGCGCGGCCGGCTTGCGGTGCTGTCCGATAACGCCGGGCGCCTCGCGGGCAACGAGCCGCTGGCGCCGATCAGCCCGGGGCGCGATGAAATCGCACGGCTCGATCTGACCTTGCATGAAACCAGCAGGCGCCTGCTCGAAGCCGAGCGCATCCAGGCGCGTTTCCAGTCCGATCTGGCGCGGCGCACGAGCGAACTGGCGCGCATCAACGAGACCTTGCGGCAACAGACTCAGGAAAACGAAATGTTCATCTACAGCGTGTCGCACGACCTGCGTGCGCCGCTGGTGAATCTGCAAGGCTTCTCGAAAGAACTGATTCGCGCGTGTGACGAACTGCGCGTGGTGCTGCGCCAGTCGTCGCTCGCGACAGAGTCGCGGCAGCGCATCGAACGGGTGGTGGACGAGGATATCGGCGAGGCGCTGCATTTCCTGCAGACGGCCGTGCTGCGGGCATCTCATATCATCGACGCGCTATTGCGGCTGTCGCGGGTCGGCCGTGTGGAATACCGGCAGCAAAAGGTCGAAGTGCGCGACATCGTGCCGCGCGTGGTCGATGCGATGCAGGGGTCGATCCGGGCGCGCCGGGCGAACGTTATCGTCGAGGATTTGCCGGCTGTCTGGGGCGACCCGACCGCGCTCGAACAGGTGTTCGCGAACCTGATCGGCAATGCGGTCAATTATCTGGACCCCACGCGCGAAGGCCGGGTTGAAATCGGCACGACGCCGGCGCCGCCGGGCGTGCATTCGCTACGGATTTTCTACGTGCGGGATAACGGTCTGGGTATTCCGGCGGTCGCGCTGCCGCGGCTTTTCAACGCGTTTCAGCGGCTGCACGGCAATGTGGCGGCGGGTGAGGGCATCGGCCTCGCGCTCGTGCGGCGCGTGGTGGAACGGCACGGCGGGCGCGTGTGGGCGGAGTCGAAAGAGGGCATTGGCACGACGTTTTATCTGTCGCTGCCCGAAGCCGAGGTGCGGACGGCGCAACCGGCGGTCGAAACGCAGGCCACGCAGGCAGACGGCGTTCAGGCGATTCGTGGTGTGCGCGAAGCACGCGCGGGCCTCGGCGATCGTGATGGCCAGGGCCCGCGCGGCGGTGCGCCGGCACATGCCGCCAATGCGGCATCGGGTATCAGTACGCGGTAAAGAGCCGGCGCGGCTTGAGGAGTTTGCTGCCGCGAATCGACCAGTAGCAGCCGCAAACGAGCAGGATCGCCACGCCGGTCAGCGCCTCGCGCGGCGCAGGGTGCAGGCCGGGCAGGCCGTCCAGGGCGAACAGGCCGTGCGCGACGATCAACAGCGCCGCCCAGAGCGAACACGCCGCTTGCACCAGCATGCGTGTGCCAGTCAGACGCCGCGCACGGTTTTCTCGCGACCAGTTGGCCGGTGTACGCGCGCAGAAAAAAGCAATCGCCATCAACGTCACGGCGAGCATGACGATCCAGTCAGTCAGTTCCATCGAAAGGGGCTCCAAAGTCAACCGGCGACTATAGGAAACCCTTGCGTTGCGAACTATCGGACGAGTCTCAAATGTGGGTGTGTTCTGGCGAGCGCGCAGTGCCGCGAGGGCAAGGCGCTCGCCTGAGGATCAGAGTTCGATCCGCGTGCCGAGCAGCACGAGGAACTGACGCAGCCACTCAGGGTGAGCGGGCCATGCGGGTGCGGTGACGAAATTGGCGTCGGTGATCGCCGCGTCGACCGGAATGTCGGCGTACTCGCCGCCGGCCAGTTTCACTTCGGGTGCGCAGGCCGGGTAGGCGGAAATGCGCTTGCCGCGAATCACGTCGGCGGCAGCCAGCAGTTGCGCGGCGTGGCAGATCGCGGCGATCGGCTTGCCTGCTTCGGCGAACTGCCGCACGAGTTCGATCACCTTGTGGTTGAGCCGCAGGTATTCCGGCGCGCGGCCGCCTGCAATTGCCAGCGCATCGTATTGACGCGGATCGGCGTCCTCGAACGTTGCGTTGAGCGTGAATTGGTGGCCGGGTTTTTCGGTGTAGGTCTGGTCGCCTTCGAAATCATGAATCGCGGTCTTGATCTTGTCGCCCGCTTTCTTGTTCGGGCAGACCGCGTCGACGACGTGGCCGACCGCCTGCAGTGCCTGGAACGGCACCATCGTTTCGTAATCCTCGGCGAAGTCGCCGGTCAGGAACAGAATCTTCTTTGCTGCCATCGCATGCCTCCTATTGATCAACGGAACACATCGAACGCTCAGGCAGTCTACTCCAACACGTTTGACAGAACCGCGACGAGGTGTGCAATGAAGTATTTCGAAGGGCGTGCACTATACGCTGGCGATACGGCGGCGCTGGTGCAATTGTTTCGAGCCGCAGCCGGGCAGCTTCGGGTCCGCGGGCTTCCAGGTGCTCGCCGAGGAGAGCGTGCCGCGCAACGGCGTATCATGAGCCCGTTTTCGCATGCGGAAGCCGCTCGACGCGGCTCACACTTAAATATGACTTTATCCATTCGTTCGCCGTTGTTGCGCCGCGTCGCGGTTGTCGCCCTCGTGTTCGGCGGCCTCACGGCTTGTCAGAAGAACGACGCGTCGGCACAGGTTGCCGGCAAGCTCAACGATGCGGCGCAAGCCGCCGGTCAGAAGCTCGATCAGGCGGCCAGCTACGTTGGCCAGCAGGTCGATGCGACCAAGGCCGCCGCGCAGCAGAACCTCTCATCGGCGTCCGCGCCGTCGATCACGATCGATCCGGCCTCGCTGGCGTCGAGCGCGCAAGCCAACCTGCAAGGCGCGGCCAGCGCGACCAATGCGCAACTCGGCAAGGCGGCGGCGCTAACCGGGCAGAGCCTCGAGACGGCGGGGCGCAAGCTGCAGGAATGGTCGGCGCAAAGTTCGGCGTCGGCGGCGGGCGTTTCGGCTTCGGCGTCGACATCGAGCGATTCCAGCGATGCGCAAAAGCAGATGGACAAGTGAGATCGCGGCCGGCGCATCCGGCCGCTCGTGCTCGTTCGTCCGTTTGACAGCCGGATTAAATGTAATTACTATGGTTACACATCGTCGTTGCCGGGCAGGTTTGCTGTGAATACGAGTAGCCGGTTTGCATTTGCAGTGCACGTGCTCGCGCTGCTGTCGTTGCAGGAGGGCGTGCCGCTCTCGTCGGAGATGATCGCGGGCAGCGTGAATACGAATCCTGCGTTGATCCGGCGTTTGTTGAGCATGCTGGCCGATGCGGGTCTCACGACCTCGCAACTCGGCGCGGGCGGCGGCGCGCTGCTCGCCAAAGCGCCTGACGAGATCACCTTGCTGCAGGTGTATCGCGCGGTAGACGACGCGCAATTGTTCGCCATGCATCGCGAGGAGCCGAACCCGGCGTGCATGGTGGGGCGGCACATCCAGGTCGTGCTGCGCGGCATTATCGACGAAGCGCAGCAGGCCATGGAAGCGTCGCTCGGCGCACGCACGCTGGCCGATGCCACTGCCGATCTGATGCGCGCTGAACGGGCGCTTGAACGCAAACGGCGTTCGAATGGGTGATGCGGCGACGAGTGTGGTTAAGAAGGTAGCAATGAGGCGGTATCGAAGGGCGCGCGCGGTGTAGCTTGAGCCTGCGCACCTGAGAACGGACGGGGGCTTACGCCCCTCTTTTTTCCACTTGATATGTAATCAACATAGTTACATATAAGCTAATCACAGGAGCATTGAAATGAGCAAACAGTTGAAGATCGCGTTGTTCGGCGCCACCGGCACGATTGGTTCGCGGATCGCCGCGGAAGCTGCTCGTCGCGGGCATCAGGTGACGGCGCTGGCGCGCAATCCGGCACGTGTGCCGGCGGGTGTGGCGAATCTCAAAGCCGCGCAGGCCGATCTGCTCGACGCCGCGAGCGTCGGCGCCGCGGTGCGTGGCCACGACGTGGTGGCGAGCGCGTATGCGCCGCCGCATGACGATCCCGCGGCGGTGTCCAAGGCGACCCATGCGCTCGTTGAAGGCCTGCGCGCAGCGGGCTTGAAGCGCCTCGTGGTGGTGGGCGGCGCGGGTTCGCTCGAAGTGGCGCCGGGCAAGCAACTGGTCGACGCGGACGGTTTTCCGGACGCCTACAAAGCCGTCGCACTGGCCCACCGCGATGCACTCAATTACTACCGCGGCATCACCGACCTCGACTGGACGTTTTTCGCGCCGGCCGCGCTGATTGCACCGGGCGAGCGCACCGGCACGTTCCGCACGGGCGCGAACACGCTTCTGGCCGACGCCGAAGGCAATAGCCGCATTTCCGCGGAAGACTATGCGATCGCCTTTGTCGACGAACTGGAGCAGGGCCGTTTCGTCCGTCAAATCGCGACGGTGGCTTATTGAGCCTTGACGGAGGGCGGGACCACGCGCGGCTCGTGTCGCGCGTCGCCCGTTGCGTGCGCCCTGGCGGCGGTTCGAGGGGATGAAGGCAGCCCGCCGTTCCTCGAACTTGCGCAAGCGTCCTAACAATCGGTTACGCATGTTCAGGCGCGGGTGGTGCAACTGCGGCTACACTGGCGTCTCCCGTTTTCTTACGGAACGCCATGCAGTCATGCCCATTGCGGCGTGAGTCCGGGGCCGCGCCGTCTAACGGCGGGCAACTGGCGACTCGCGCCGTCTTTCATTTACCTTCCGGTCAGATCGGGCGCGGCATTCGCGCTCATGTCGCGGCGTGGACGGCCGCGGTCTGCCTCGTACTGACCCTCGGCATCGGATGGATGCCCGCGACGGCCCAGGCCGCCGGCGCTGCCACGCCGGTCATTCCGGCCTTGCAAAGCCTGATCAATAGCGCGACGGCAACGCCGGCGTCTGCCGCCTCAGGCGCGTCTGCCGCGGAAGCGGCTTCGGCGCCGTCGCCCGCCAGCCAGGCGGAACTGGCGCGCTCGCTCGATAGCGTGATCGCCACGCTCGACAACGACAAGCAGCGCACCGCGCTCGTCGCCCAGCTCAAAAAGCTTCGTGACGTGTCGCAAAACGTTGCGCCAGCCGCGCCCGCGTCTGCGTCGGCCCAAACGAGTGCTGGCTTGCTCGGCGCGATCGCGTCGGGCATCGCGTCGTTCGAATCCAATGTGCATCAGGGCCGCACGCCGGTGCGCTATTGGGGCGGGCGCTTCAACGCGGCCGGCAACGAGCTCTACACGATCATTTCGGGCCAGGGGCAGGAGAGCTTCGGGCGCATCATCTTCTCGATGATTGCCATGCTGGCCGGCTGGGGCGCATGCGCCGGCGCGATAATCTACGTGCAGCACCGGCTGTACCGGCGCTTCGGTATCGTCATGGGGCTCAAACCGAATCCCACCACGCGCGAACTGCTGATCTTCGCGCTGCGCCGCGTCGGCCCGTGGATCATCGCCTTTCTCGCCGCGTTGCTGTTTGTGCGCGCGATGCCCGATGCGCTCGGCCGCACGCTCGGCCTGGTGGTCGCCTATGCGATCGTTGCGGGTGCGGTGTTCTCGGCGATCTGTCTGATCATGTTTTCGCTGTTCGGCTCAGGGCATCGGCGGGTTGCGGTGCACCTGCTGATCGAACACGCGCGGCGCGTGCTGTTCGTGGTGGGCATATGCGCTGCCCTCGGCGATGCGGCGGTCAATTACGACGTCGAGCATCAGCTCGGACCGAATCTCGCCGCGCTGATTTCGACGGCCGCCAACATGACGGCCGCTGTGCTTACCGGCTATTTCGCGCTGGCATTCCGCCGGCCGGTCGCGCATCTGATTCGCAACCGGCCTTACGAGCAGCGCCACGATCACCGGGCCGCGACCGACGCCTTCGATGTGCTCGCCTCGCTCTGGCACGTGCCGGTGCTGGTGCTCGCCGCCGCGTCGGTGGTGGCCACGCTCGGCGGCTCGGGCTCCAGCGAAAACGTGCTGCAGATTTCGGTGGTCACCGCACTGTTGCTGGTGTTCGCATTTTTCCTGTCAGCTATCGTGCTGCGTGTGACGCGCCCGCGAAGCCACCGCGCGCGGCGCCGCTCGCCTTATCTGTCGCGTTTGCTGCGCTTTTGCGGGACGCTGCTGACGCTGTTCATCTGGCTGTTCTTCTTCGAACTGGCGGCGCGTTTATGGGGCGTGTCGCTCGCGGAAGTCGTGGAGAAAAACGTTGCGGCGCGCGGGATTGCGCACGCGGTGACCGCGATCATCGCGACGGTGTTCATTTCATGGCTGCTGTGGATTCTGGTCGACACGGCGATTACCGAGGCCCTCAATCCGGGTGGTCCGCGCAACAAGTCGCGCAATCCGAGCATGCGGGCGCGCACGATGCTGCCGCTGCTGCGCAACGTGCTGCTGGTGACGATCATGACGATTGCCGGCATCGTGACTGCGGCGAACCTGGGCATCAATGTCACGCCGCTGCTGGCCGGCGCCGGAGTGATCGGCCTCGCGATCGGCTTCGGCGCGCAGTCGCTCGTGACCGACCTGATCACGGGCCTGTTCATCATCATCGAAGATACGATTTCGGTCGGTGACTGGATCGACGTGGACGGCGGCCACGCGGGCACCGTCGAACATCTGTCGATCCGCACCGTCCGCCTGCGCGACGGGCAAGGGGCGATTCACGCCATTCCGTTCTCGCAGATCAAGATTGTCAAGAACCTGTCGCGCGATTTCGCCTATGCGGTGTTCGAAGTGCGCATGTCGTTCTCGACCGATGTCGATGAGATCACGCAGCTGATTCGCGAAGTCGGCGCCGATCTGATGGCCGACTTCCGCTACCGGCGCGAAATGCTCGGCCCGATCGAGGTGTGGGGGCTCGACCGCTTCGATCCGAACTGGATGGTCGTGAAAGGGCAGATCAAGACGCGGCCGTTGCAGCAATGGAGCGTGGCGCGCGCCTTCAATCTGCGGCTCAAACGCAAGATGGACGAAGCCGGCATCGAGATTCCGGTGCCGCAGATGCGGGTGTACACGTCGTCGAAGGATAGCGAGGGACAGCCTTTGCCGGACGATGAACTGCCTGAGCTTGGCCCGCATGGCCATGGGCAGGCGCATACCGAGGCGGCGGCTGCCACGCGGACCGCGCACGCTGCGATGGCGGTGGCGCGCGACGTGTCGCACGAGCCGCGTCCGGCGCCGCCGCCGACCGGGCAGACCGCGCCGATTCCGCCGCAGATTCCGACGGCCGGAGAAGCGGGCGGTAAAAGCTGATTTGTGCTGGATGCGAGGCGAGGCTAGCGGACCTTGGCGCGGTCCGCGTCCGCTTTTCGCGCCCGCGGTTCGCGTCTTTAGGCAGGACCTACCGGTTTCAGACGAGCGCCGGTGCGTCGGCGGCGCGCACGATGTCGTTGACGTGCGTGGCGATCTGCGCACCCGCCACACCATAGATATGCAGTGAGACGGCAGGCGCGCCGCTGCAATTGCCTAGGCGATGAATGCCGCCCCTGCCACCGCGTACAAACGACACGGCTCCGGTATTGCGCGCTTGGGTACGCGTGGCGCTTGCGCAGTGCTGCGCGCCATTCCATTCGAAGACCGTTTCGCTCAGCGTGCCGTCGATCACGGCATAGCCGCACCATGTGTGGTGCGCGTGCACCGGGCTTGCCTGGCGCGGCTGCCACACCAGCGCGGCAATCGCATAGCGGCCGTGCGGATCGGCGGCCAGCAGATGACGCCGGTAATTTTCAGCGGAGCCTTCGCGTTGCGCCGACGTGAGCAAATCGGGATTCGCTGCGGCTTCGGCTAGCGCGATGCGCATGCTGCGCGCGAAGAAGGTCGAATCCGACGGTTCGGGAAATTTCACGCAGGCTTCGAACATGGCGTCGAGTGCGTCGCACAGGTTCGCGAGCGGCGCGGTGTGGTGCGCGCGCGAGGGCGTTTCATGCGCTCCGGCAAACTGTGCGGCATGGGTAGAGGAACGGGCGACGGGTGTTGAACGGAGATCTTGGCTCATGATCGCGGCGCAGCGGCATGGCTGCTTATTGGCTATTTTTGGATAGACATATTTATACCGGTTTGCCCGGAGAAAGAGTTTCCATATAATTCCCCCTGGAGTCTTAAAAGTAGAATAATTTCCTATGGGGGTTTGAAGATGGGAATGGATATCATCGATCGCAAGCTGCTCGAGCTGTTGCAGGAAGACGCAACCATGCCGATCGCCGAACTGGCGCAGCGCGTGAATCTGTCGCAAACACCGTGCTGGAAGCGGCTGCAGCGCCTGAAAGAGACGGGTGTGATTCGCGCCCAGGTGGCGCTGTGCGATGCGCGCAAGTTGGGCGTGGGCACCACCGTATTCGTCGCGGTGCGCACCAACGAGCACACCGAGGCCTGGGCGCAGACCTTTACGCGCGCGGTGCGGGAGATCCCGGAGGTGGTGGAGGTGTACCGGATGAGCGGCGAAACCGACTACCTGCTGCGCGTGGTGGTGTCCGATATCGACGACTACGATCGCGTCTACAAGCAGTTGATCGCCGCCGTGCCGCTATACGACGTGAGTTCGAGTTTCGCGATGGAACAGATCAAGTATTCGACGGCGCTGCCGGTGCGGCCGGCGGCGGTGGTGGAGGGGCGCTGACTGCAAGCCGTGTGCAAGCTCAGTGGGCGTAGAATGCCGCCTTCCCAGACACTATCCGCGACTGCCTCGCGAACCGAGCCCGCCTCATGAACAAACCGCCACGCAAGAAGAACCCGACCTTTGGCATTGCTGTTTTCATCGTGGTCGCGGTACTGCTGGTGATCGCCACGCTCTTCTATAACGCCATCACGGAAAAGCGCGATTTCGATCGCCAGAACGAGCCGGCGCCGACGATTTCATCGGATGCGGCGGCTGCTGCGGCTGCGGCTACCGCAGCGAAGCCCGCAAGCGGCGCCGCGCAATAAGACGACCCGAGCGCTTCACTCGTCCGGCAGGCGAATGACGCTCGCATCCTTGCGAATCTGCGCCGAGGCCGTCAGCATCTGCTTGCATTGATGGGCGAGCAATTTCATGTCATGCACGGCGTCCGCCGGGTGGTCCGGCGATTTCTCCGTCTCGACCACCATCGCATCCAACTCACGCGACAATTGTTTGATCTGCTCGGCCTGATCGGCGGGCGGGGCGCTGCCGGCTTCGGCTTCGGTCAGATTGTCGCGGACCGTGCTCAGGGCGCGTTGCAAGGGCTGCAGTGAGACGTTGTCAGCCCGCTGCGCGGAGGTGCGCAGCAACGGCGCCGCCACCGTGATCTGCGAGGCGAGCACGTGGCTGCGCACCAGCAGATCATTCAATTCCGGCACGAACTTCTGCGCGGACTTCGGTTCGAGCATCATGCGCTGGAATGCCTGACCCAGATTGGCAAACGCCACGTGGACGTTCTTGCGCGCGAGCCGGTAGCGGTAATCGCGATCGAGCGCTGTTGCAGCGGCTGCGGCGGCAGGGGATGCGCCGCCGGCCGGCTTGGCGGTCGGGTTGCTGATCGTGGTGGTGCCGGCGCCGCTTGCACTGGTGGTCGCCCCCGTGCTTGCTGCACCAGCAGTTGCGCCGGCTTTGAGAGCCGCGTTGCCGCCCGCGTTCGCTCCTGCGTTGGCCACCGCGAGCGCCGGTGCGCCGAGTTCGATCGCCGGATCCGCCATCGCCGCGGCGGGCGCGAACGCACCGGCCTCTGTCACTGTAGCGACCACCGCTGCGGCCGGCTTGCCGCTCCACCACCAGCTCGCTTCCAGGTATTGCCGCGTCGCATTGATCATGTTGTTGACGAGCTTGCCCATCAACCGGTATTCCCAGTAGGGGAACAGATGGCTCGCCGCAATGGCGATCGCGCAGCCCACCACCGTATCGATTGCGCGCTCGCCGATGATGCGCATGCTGCCCGGCGCGAGCAGATGGAACATGAGCAGCACATACGAGGACGTGAACACCACGCTCGCCGTGTAATTGAACAGTAGCAGGCTGTAGCTCATCACCATCGAGGCGAACATCACCACCAGCAGGATGTGCGGCTCCTTGACGAAGATCATCAACGCGATACTCGCCGCGCAGCCGATCAGCGTACCGACTATCCGCTGCCCGTTACGCTGCTTGGTCAGCGAATAGCCTGGCTTCAGGATGATGACGGTGGTCATCACGATCCAGTATGCGTTGGTGAGCGGCAGCAGGCGGCCGAGCCAGAAACCCACGGCCACCGCGATCGTCACGCGCAGCGCATGGCGGAAGCTCGGCGAGGCCATCGTCAGATTCGAGAAGATCTGCCCGAATGGCACTCGGCGGCTCGAGACGAAGCGGGAGAGCGCCTTGTCGAGCCGCAGTTCGGTCTCGGTCGCGCTTGGATCGCTCGACAGGCTTTGGTGCATCCTGTCGATCAGGCGCGTGGCGCTCCAGATGCGCCGGAAGGTGGACGAGACCGCCGAATAAGCCTCAGGATTTTTGGCAGCCAGGTCCTGCTTGCGCATCAGTTCGATCTCGAACTCGATGGCGCGCAATTCGGCCTTTACATTGATGCGCGTACGCGCCGGCTGGTTTTGCAGCACCGCAAGTCCGATTTCTTCGAGATCGGCCGCGGATTTGCGAATCAGATCGCGGTAGAACACCAGCAGGTCGGAGCCGCCAAACGTGGTTCGCACCAGCGAGTAGTCCACGTGCGTGCCGACAAACAGCTCGTGCAGATCGACGGTATTGATAAACAGATTGAACAGCATGGCCCGGCGCGGTTCGAGCCGGCCGGCTTTCAGCTTGGGCAGATTGCGCAGCACGATATCGCGTGCGGCGTCCTGACGTTCGACGGCGGTAATCTGCTTGTCGACCAGATTGCGATAGCACTCGTCGAGATCGTTATTGAGATCGTAGAAGGCGGCGCGCGCGAGCAGATAGTCCGCGCACGCGAACACGCTTTCGGCAAGCGCCTGCTGTTCGATGCGGTGCATCATCCAGCGGCTCACGAAGGTTGACCAGTACGTGTACCAGAGACCGCCCACCAGAATCCACGACGCATTGACGAGCGCCTGCATCGGCGTGAAATGCTCTTCCAGCGTCATGATCATCATGAACAGCGTGGCGAAGCTGATCTGCGGCCAGCGGTTGCCATACACGACGATCAACGAGAGCACGAACGTGAGCGGCACGACCGTGCACCACAGGGCCACGGGGTTGACCGTGGCGATGCCGGTGGCGAGCGCGGACAGGAAGCCGATCACCGTGCACGCCAGCATCTCGTTGTGCTTGTACTTGAGCGGGCCCGGCATATCGACCACACAGGCGCCGAGTGCGCCGGTCGCGATCGTGAAGCCGAGTTCGCGGTCGTGAAATACGATCAAACACAATATGGCCGGTAATGACACTCCGACTGCGATGCGCAGGCCGCCATAGAAGTACTGGCTGTAGAGGAATTTTTTTATTTCAACCGAATAGCGCATCGACTGCCTGGATTCCATTCACTGAGAAAACGCGGTTGAACAGGCCGACCCGGGCCGCCCCCAAACTGCCGTCGAGTCTAACTGATTTTGAACCTGATCTGACCTCGTCCATTCGGCCAGGTTCTGCCCTGGGAGCGCGTTTGTTATGCTGTCGCTTCAATGTCTGTCGCGGCCCGGGCGTTCCGCTCGCGTCGCCTGCTTTCCCAGGATCCATGCTCCAACTCTTCTACTCGAACCGCTACGAAACCCTTGTCGGCGCGCTACTCGACGACCTGGCAGAAGCGCCGTCCGATCCCTGGACCGCGCAGCCCGTGATCGTCCCGAGCGCGGCGGTGCGGCGGCGGCTCGAGCTCGACATCGCGGCGCGCCAGGGAATCTGCGCGAATGTCAATTTTGGTTACCTCGCGCAGTGGTTGTGGGCGCAAATCGGCGGCGTGATCGAAGTGCCCAAGCATTCGCCATTCGCGCCGGACCGGCTCGTCTGGCGCTGCTACCGGTTGCTGGGGGAGGCGGATGAAGCATTGCCGTGGAATGCGTCGCCGCGTCTGCGTACTTATCTCGATGCGGCGGATGCATCGATGCGCTATGAACTGGCGCGGCGCGTCGCTACCGTGCTCGACCACTATCTGACTTATCGCCCGGAATGGCTGCTGCAATGGCAGAAGGGCGGTTCGATTTTCGCGAGCGGCGCGGCGGATGACAAGGGGCCGCGTCTCGTTGGCGCAAGTGAAGCGGCCCGTGAGGACGAGCGTTGGCAAGCCGCGCTGTGGCGTGCCGTGCTCGCCGAAGTAGCGGGCGACGCGCAAACGCCCGCAGCCGCCTTACCGCCCGCTTATCGCTTTCTCGAGGAAATCGGCACGCTCGATCTCGAAGCCATCTCGAACGCACAGTGGCCTGAAGCGGTCAGCGTGTTCGCGCTGCCGACCATGCCGCCGCTGCACGTCGCCTTGTTGCGCGCGTTGTCGCGCTGGGTTGACGTGCGTCTGTATGTGATGAACCCGTGCCGTGAATTCTGGTTCGACGTCGTCAGTGCGGGCCGCGTCGAAGCGCTCGATGTTGCTGGTCAGCTCGACTATCAGGAAGTGGGTCATCCGCTGCTAGCCGAATGGGGCCGTCAGACTCAGGCGCAACTGCATATGCTGCACGAGCTGACTGAGAGCGCTGCATCTGGCGAGACCGGAGACTTCACCGAGAATCCGGAACCGAGCTGGCTCGCCGCCGTGCAGAACGGCATCCTCGATCTGCGGGCTGAAGCGGGAACAGACGCGGACACGGACGAATTGCCGATCGAAAACGGCATTGAAGTCCACGTGTGTCACAGCCTGTCGCGGCAGCTCGAAGTGCTGCACGACCGCCTGCTTGGCTGGTTCGATGAGTTCGACGATCTGCAGCCGTCCGATGTGCTCGTTGCCGTGTCCGATCTCGCCGCCGCCGGGCCGTTGATCGATGCGGTATTCGGCACCGCGCCGCCTGGCGATACTCGCCGCATTCCGTATCGGATCACCGGCTTGCCGCCTTCGCAGGCCAATCCGGTCGCGCGTTTGCTGCTCGATTGGCTGGCCTTGCCTGAGCGTAGCGTGGGCGCGCCGGATCTGATCGAATGGTTGCGTGTCGATGCGATCGCCGCGCGTTACGGCATCGATGCCAGCGCGCTTGAAGCTGCGCAGGAATGGCTCGCGGCAGCCGGTGCGCGTCGCGGGCTGGTGCCTGGCGAGCCGACGGGCGAGCACGTGCCTGTCGAGCGTCATACGTTTGCGGATGCGCTGACCCGTCTGTACCTTGGCTATGCGATGCCGGATGGCGGCGAGCCGGTCGATGCCTGGCTGCCCGTTGAAGGCGCTGATGGTTCGGACGCGGAGCTTCTCGGCCGCTTGTCGCGTTTCGTCGACGATATCGAAACCTTCGCGCAGCGCTGCTCGGTCGAGCAGACGCCCGCCGAATGGACGCAACTGCTGCTCGAAACGCTTGCGCAGTGTTTCGACGGCGGCGTGGCGTTTGCCGATTCGCTGGCGGCAGTACGCGACGCGATCGACAAGATGGGCGACGCGATGCAAGCGGGCGCGCAAGATGTCGTGCTGCCGGCCGCCGTGGTGCGCGGCGCGCTCACCGAGGCGCTCGACGACCCGGCGCGCGGCGGCGTGCCTTGGGGCAGCGTGACGTTTTCGTCGCTGACCAGCTTGCGCGGTTTGCCGTATCGCATCGTCTGCCTGCTCGGCATGGATGACGGCGTGCTGCCGAGTCTCGCCCGCGCGGACGAATTCGACCTGATGGCCGCGTTCGGCAAAGCAGGCGACCGGCAGCGCCGCGACGACGAACGCAATCTGTTTCTCGATCTGCTGCTGGCCGCGCGCGACCGGCTGTTCATCGCCTATACCGGCCGCAGCATTCGCGACAATGCGCCGTTGCCGCCGGCCGCGCTGGTCGATGAATTGCTCGACCACCTCGCGCAAGTGTCGGCGGGGGAAGGGGCGAGTCCCGCGGAGATCGAAGCCGCACGGCATGCGTTCATCATTGATCATCCGCTGCAGGCGTTCGCGTCGGACTATTTCTCGTCGCAGCGCGGTCTTTTCACTTACGACGTGGATCGCGCGGAACTGGCCAGTTTGCTGGCCGCGCCGCAGCATCCGGCCGCCGCGCCGTTCTTCGATCAACCCTTGCCGCCCGAAGAGACGGCCTCAGTCGCATTCGACGAATTCGTGCGCTTCTGGCGTCATCCGGCGCGTGCGTTGTTGCGCGACCGTTTGGGGATCGTGTTGTCGGATGCGCAGGGTGAATTGCTCGACACCGAGCCGTTCGAACTCGATTGGGCCGGACGGGATGCGCTGGCGGAGCGGCTCTTGCCGGTACTGCTGGACAGCGAGATCAAAGACGACGACAGCATGTTCGAGCGCGTGCGCCGCGTCGCCGCGGCCAGTCCCGAACTGCCGGGTGGCGCGACCGGCGCGGTATGGCGCTCGCGCGAACTCGGCGCGCTGCGACAGCTCGCCGACAGCGTGCGCCGCGAAGTCGCCTCGGGTGTGGAACGGTTGCCGTTCGTGCTGGATATCGTGCCGCGTTGGCCTCACAGCGCTGACATTGCAGATACGCTTTTCGGCTCGCATGACGCCGCACTGCGCAAAGCGGCCGAAACACCGTTGCAACTGCATGGCACCTTGAATTTGCTGACCGAAACAGGACAAGTGATTTTCCGCTACGCCAAGCCTACTGCGCGCGACTATCTATCGGCGTGGCTTGCGCATCTGGTCTATTGCGCGGCGCTGCCGAACGGCCCACGCCGTACGGTTTGGCATGGCAGTGGCGAGAGCTTCGAGTTCACGCCGGTCGCCGCGCCACTCGATGAGCTGGCGCCGCTTGCGGCGTTGTTCAGAGCAGGGCGCATGCTGCCGCTGCGCTTTTTCCCAAAGAGCGCGTGGGTGAAGGTCAGCGAAAGCGATTCCGCGGCGCAGGGCGTGTGGATCAATGATCGGGTGCGCGGTGAATCAGATGACCCTGCCTTGCGCATCGCGCTGCGCGGCACGCCGCTTTCGCTCGACGAACCGTTCGGCAGTCTTGCCTCGATCGTGTTCAAGCCGCTCGTGCAGCATCTGCGGAGCGCGTCATGAGCGGCGCCGTTCACCATCACGCACTGGTCGCGGAAGAGCTCGACGTCTTCGCCTGTTCGCTCGACGGCGTCAATCAGATCGAGGCGTCGGCGGGAACCGGCAAGACCTGGAACATTTGCGCGTTGTACGTGCGTCTGCTGCTCGAAAAGAACCTGAACGCGGATCAGATTCTCGTCGTGACCTTTACCAAGGCGGCGACCGCAGAGTTGCACGAGCGGATTCGCGGGCGGCTCGCGGAACTGGGCCGGGCCATCGATACGGACGACGACGGTGGCGATCCGTTCATCCAGCGTCTCTTTGAAACGACGCTGGCGCCGGAGCGCGGCATCGATCGCGAGACCGCATTGAAGGTCGTCCGCCGCGCACTGCGCACGTTCGACCAGGCCGCGATTCACACCATCCACGCGTTCTGTCAGCGTGCGTTGCAGGAGGCGCCGTTCGCCGCGGCCATGCCGTTCGCCTTCGAAATGGAAGCCGACGATGCGGCCTTGCGTTTCGAAATGGCGGCCGATTTCTGGCGCGAGCAGGTGGAACCGGTGGCCTACGCGCATCCTGCGTTTGCCGCATGGCTGGTGGCCAAACGCGCCGGTCCCGCGTCGCTCGATGAGCAACTCGCGCGGCGCCTGAAGAAGCCGTTGGCGCAGTTGCGCTGGGGCCAGCTCGATTCAGCTGGAAACAATGCCGATCCGCAGACGGTTTTCGATGCGGCCTGCGCGATGTGGCGGGCGGAGCGCGACGCGATCGTCAGTCTGCTTGGACAAGCGCAGGACCGTCTGAGCAAGACCTCGCACAAGCCTGAACTCGTGAGCGCCGCGATTGCCGCATGGACCGAATACTTCGCTCAGGGCGATTGCCATGCGCCGCCGCCCAAGGCTGCCTTGAAACTGACGGCTTCGGCGTTGAAGAAGGCGACCAAGGTCAAGTTCGAACCGCCCGAGCATCCGTTCTTCGAGCACGCCGAAGCGCTCTCTGCCGCCGTGATCGCAGCCGAAGCCGCGCAACGCGCGCGCTGGCTTTCGCTCGTCGAAACATGGCTCGACTACGCGCCGGCCGAACTGATAGCGCGCAAACGCACGCGCCGGGTGGTGTCGTTCGACGATCTGCTGTCCAATCTGTATCGCGCGCTCGCGGCCAACCCCTGGCTGGCCGATGCTTTGCGCGCACGTTATCCGGCCGCACTGATCGACGAGTTTCAGGATACCGATCCGTTGCAGTTCGCGATCTTCAGCCGTATCTTCGCGCCGGCTGGTCCGCTGTTTCTGGTCGGCGATCCGAAGCAGGCGATCTACAGTTTTCGCGCGGCGGATTTGCATACTTATCTGGCGGCGCGTGAGGCGGCTTCGGCGTGCTACACGCTTGCGGTCAATCAGCGTTCGACCGCGCCGATCGTCGAGGCCTGCAACCGGCTGTTCGAAGCCAATCCACAGGCGTTCGTGCTCGACGGTCTCGGCTATCAGCCGGTGCGGGCTGGCGAGCGGCGTCGTCCGCCGTTCTCCGAACCGGATGCAAACGCGGGGGACTTCCGCATCTGGACTTTGCCGCAAGGCGACGCCGCGTTGACCAAACGCGAAGCGCAGCGCGCGGCGAGCGAAGCCTGCGCCGCCGAGATCGTGCGGCTCCTGCGCGGCGCACGCGAAGGTTCGGTGACGATCGGTGATGCGCCGCTTGCGCCAGGCAACATCGCAGTGCTTGTGCAAACTCATAAGCAGGGCAGTCTGATCAAGCGTGTGCTGGCGTCGTGGGGTGTGGGCAGCGTGGAACTGGCGCAGGCCTCGGTGTTCGCGACGCTCGACGCTGAGCAGATTGAACGCGTGCTGGCCGCAGTTGATACGCCGGGCGATCTGCGCCGTTTGCGCGCCGCGCTCGCTACTGATTGGCTTGGCCTCGACGCGGCCGCGCTGTGGCGCCTGGAGCAGGTCGCCGACGCACCGGCGCCGGCCGACGATCCCGCACATGCCGCGGACGCGATGGGTTGGGTCGAACGTTTCTCGCGCTATCGCACGCTATGGCACGAGCGCGGTTTCGCTTTGATGTGGCGCACGCTGATGCGCGAACTGCGCGTCGCGCAGCGTTTGGTGGCCGGGCCGGATGGCGAGCGCCGTCTGACGAATGTGAATCATCTGGCCGAACTCGTGCAGGCGCGTGCCGCCACGCAGCCCGGCATCGCGCCGACCTTGCGTTGGCTCGCCGCGCAACGCACGCAAGGTGGCGGCGAAGACGCGCAATTGCGGCTCGAGTCGGATCGCAACCTTGTGCAGATCGTCACCGTGCACAAATCGAAAGGGCTGGAATATGCGGTCGTGTTCTGTCCGTTTCTGAACGACGGTGCGCTGCGCGAGCCGCCATCCTCCGGCTTGCCCGATGCACGCGAATATCACGACGAAACCGGCGGCGCGGTATTGCATTACGGTTGCGACGACGAGGAAGCCGAACGCGCCTCACGTTACGCGGCGCGCGAACAGGCGGCGGAACGGGCACGGCTCGTCTACGTTGCGTTGACGCGCGCGGTGTACCGTTGCTATCTCGTCGCAGGGACTTATCTTTCGTCGCGCTCCACCAAGGAGTCGCGGCGCAGCGTGCTGAACTGGCTGGTGGGTGGCAACGGTCACAGCTTCGACGATTGGCTCACCGATCCACCCGACGAAGCCGCTTTGTCATCATCGTGGCAGGCGCTGGCGGGCGGTCCGATCACGCTGCAGGCATTGCCGAAAGTGGAGCGCCGTGCGCCCTTGGAAAGCCTCCAGGACAGCGGCGCGCGGATGCAGGCGCGCGCCAATCGGCGGCCGTTGCGTGACCAGTGGCGCATGGCCAGCTTCAGCGGCTTGATCGCCGCCGGCAGCAAAGCGGAGGAGGCGCATACGCCGCTGGAAGAGGTACGCCCCGATCACGACGAGATCGCCGACGCGCTAACGCCGATGCCATTAGCGGTGCCGCAAGCGCCGTCCTACGCGGAGGACGACATTTTCGCGTTTCCACGCGGCGCGGCGGCGGGCGAGTGTCTGCACCGCATGTTCGAGCTCGCGGATTTCACCGATCCGCAGACATGGCCGGACGCCATCCGGGGCGCGTTGCGCGAGCGTCCGGCGCCGGCAGTGCCCGAACTCGCGGCACGCTTGCCCGCCATGATGCATAACCTGATCGCGGACGTGGTGAGCACCGAGCTTGTGCCCGGCATGGCGCTCGCCAGGTTGAATCCGCGGCACCGTCTGAACGAACTCGAATTTCTGTTTGCCGCGCCTTCGCTCGATTTTCCGGCGTTGCGCGAGTTGCTGATCGAACACGGCTATCCCGACGTTGCGCTGGAACCCGGCATGTTGCGTGGTTTCGTCAAAGGATTTATCGACATGATCGTCGAGCATGACGGACGCTTCTGGATCGTCGACTGGAAGTCGAACCATCTGGGCGACACCGCTACCGACTACGCCGCGGCGCCGCTCGAAGCGGCCATGGCGGGCCACGCTTATCACTTGCAGGCGCTGCTTTATACGGTGGCGCTGCATCGCTATCTGAAAACACGGGTACGCGATTATGCGTACGACACGCACATCGGCGGCTATCTCTATCTGTTCGTGCGCGGGGTTCGTCCGCAGTGGCGTGACGCCGATGGAGCGGCCGGCGTGCATATGCGGCGGCCTGCATTCGAACTCGTGGCGCTGCTCGACGCGGCAATGATTGGAGGTGTCGCATGAGCACGTTCGAGCGGAACTCTTCCGCGCCGCCGGAGCTCGACGACATCGGGGTGAATCTGCCCGCGCCGGCCGATTTCAGCACCGCGCTCGCCGAAGGGTTCGCGCGCCGCATCGGCACGTTGGCGCGGCGTGGCGGCGCCTCGGGCGAGGCTGTGAAGTGGGCCGCGCGGGCCGCCTTTGCCGCGAGCCGTGCGACTGCCGAAGGGCACGTGTGCCTGCCGCTGGCGGTGCTGGCGCGACGCTTCGATGCATCGAGCGCGGAAGTGCGTGCAGCGCTGTTCGCCAGCGGCATGGCTAGCGACGGGTCACAAAGTGCGGCGGCGTTGCGGCCGCTGGTGGTCGATGGGCAAGGGCGGCTGTATCTGGCGCGCTACTACGACTATGAGCGGCGTCTTGCGCGTTCGCTGGTTGCGCACGCGAGTGCAAATGCAGGCGCCAGTGCAGGCGTAGACACGGACGCTACCGCTCAAACGTTGCACGAACGTCTGTTGCGCTACTTCGGCCTCCCGCAGGACGATGAAGTCGACTGGCAACGTGTCGCGGCAGTCATGGCGCTGTCCGGGCGCTTGACCATCGTCAGCGGCGGCCCAGGTACCGGCAAGACGACGACGGTGGTCGGCGTGCTCGCCTGTTTGCTCGATGCGCGGGCCGATCTGCGAATTGCATTGGCGGCGCCCACTGGCAAAGCCGCGCAACGCATGCAGGAAGCCTTGCTCGCCCGTGCCGGCGATTTGCCGCCCGAACTCGCCGCGCGCTTGCCGCAGACGTCGTACACCTTGCATCGGTTGCTTGGTTCAGGGCCGGGTGCGCGCTTCCGGCATCATCGCGACAACCCGCTGCCTTACGACGTCGTCGTGATCGACGAGGCTTCGATGATCGACGTGGCGATGGCGGCGCATCTGCTCGACGCCATTGCGCCGCAGACGCGTCTCGTGATGCTGGGTGACAAGGACCAGCTCGCTGCCGTCGAGGCCGGTGCGGTGTTCGCCGAGCTCAGCGCGCGGCCTGCTTTTACGGAGAACGGACTGCAGAGGATTGCTGAGGCGCTGGGCATCGAATCGGCGCGGTTGTCGGATGCACTGCCGGATGCATCGAGCGGCTTCGACGAAGAGCCTGACGATTTTTTCACGCAAACGGGTGCGCCAGACGATTTCGATACGCAGCCTGACGATTTGTTCGTCTCAGCACCGCCTTCGCCCGCCCAAAACCCGCTCGCCGACTGCGTCGTCTGGCTCGAGCGCAACTATCGATTCGGCCTCGAATCGCCCATCGGCCGTTTGTCGCTCGCGATTCGCAACGGTGCGGCCGGCGCGGCCCTCGAAGTCCTGCGCATCGATCCGGCCGAACCCTGCGCAGCGGCGCTGTACGAAGATACGCATGCGACGCTCACCGATCGCACAATCGCGCGACTCGCCGTAGGTTTTGCCCCGTACGCGGATGCGCTCGCCGAAGCACTGGCCGCCGATACACCGGACCCGTTGCCGCTGTTCGACGCGCTGAACCGTTTTCGAATTCTGTGCGCGACCCGCTCGGGGCCGCGCGGCGTCGATCAGGTGAATGCCGCAATGGCCGCACAGGTGCGGCGCGCAGCGGGTGTGACGCTGGCCGTAGGCGCGCAGTGGTTCGCTGGACGCCCCGTCATGGTGACGCGCAACGATTACGCGCTCGGTCTGTTCAACGGCGACATCGGCATTGCGCTGCCGGGTGCGGGCGGTGCGTTGCGCGTGTATTTCCGTACCGGCGACGGCGGTCTGCGTGCTGTATCGCCTGCTGCACTGCCGCCGCACGATACGGCATTCGCGCTCACGGTTCATAAGTCGCAAGGCTCGGAGTTCCAGCATGCGGTGTTGATGTTGCCGTCGGTGTTCAGCCGCGTGCTGTCGCGAGAGCTCGTCTACACGGCGATTACCCGTGCACGTGAGCGTGTGGAAGTGATTGGCGCGCGCGCCGTGCTGGCGCAGGCCATCGCGACGCCGACGCAGCGTGATTCAGGTCTAGCCGCGCGAATTGCGGAGGCGTGCCGCGTCGCCTAGCGGGATCGTGTGGGCGAGGCACGTATTCGTTCGCGAGCTCAGCAAGGAGTCAGTGCGATTCAGGCAGTCCGTGTGGCGCAGGCAGGCGAGGCAACTTGGGCAGCTAAGCAGCCGGGCAGCCAACCCCTCAGCCCGTGATCCCGCCCGGCTGCACGCGCGCCTCGACCCGGCTGGGCATGGTCTTGCGATACCACACCGTCCACAGCGTCAAGGCGCCGTAAATGCCATAGCCGACGAACGGCGAGACCACCAAAAAGCGCTCGATGGGCCAGGTGAGCGCCATCCAGGCACGCAGCGCCGTTTCACCTGTCAGGCCGACGCCCCATACGAGCGTCATGAGCCGCATTGCGCTGACGAGAGCAGGCCGCTCGCGCCACAAGGCTTCAAAGCGCTCGGCGCCGCCTTCCATTTCACGGGCGACGGTGGCGCGCGCGAGATAGAAGATCAGCGGACGGCGCATCGGCAACGACAGCAGAAACACCACGCCCACCGCGCCGGACACGAGCGACTCCCGCAGCAGCAACATGCGGGGACTGCCGCCCAGCGCCATCGCCGCGACCGACAGCACGATGCCCGCCACGACCATGATGCTGAGCGCGTCGACGCGTCGAAAGCGCACCAGTTCGATCAGGCTCCAGACGATCGGCGGCACGGCGGACGCGATCAGCGCGCCGGTCTCGCCAAGGTGCGGCAGCGCGAACCGGTAGGCAAGCCATGGCAGCAGAAAGTTGACAGCCAGTTCCAGCACAAAACCCGGACGGAGTTTCATATTAATTTACGCTGTAAGCGAAAACCGCAGTATCGATGAACCGGCCGTGTCGATGCAAATAGTTTTTCGCATCGGCAGCCGCGGCGGATAGTCCGTAGTCGGTATTCGACTTTGCTCTGTGTACACTTGCGTCTCTAGCTCAATCCCATCATGACATCCCGTTATCCGATCCCGCCAAACGAAATCGAATTGACCGCAGTGCGCGCCCAAGGAGCGGGCGGCCAGAACGTCAACAAGGTCTCGAGCGCCATCCATCTGCGTTTCGACGTGCACGCTTCGTCGTTACCGGAAGTGCTGAAGATGCGCCTGCTCGCGCTGTCCGATCATCGGCTTACGCGCGACGGCGTGGTGATCATCAAGGCGCAGCAGCATCGCACTCAGGAGATGAACCGCGCGGCGGCGCTGGCGCGGCTCGACGAGCTGATCGAAAGCGTCAGCGTGACGCGCAAGCCGCGTGTCGCGACCCGGCCGACGCGCGCGTCGAATCGACGTCGCCTCGACAGCAAGGCCAAGCGCAGTGAGATCAAATCCGGCCGCGGGCGGGTGGAGGATTGACGGGATTAAAGGGATTTAAGGCGGCAGGGCCGAGGCGCTAAATCCCGGCAGAGCGACAAAAGTGCCCTGTGAGGCACCCTGAGAATCTCACGACAACGCGCGCCAGCCAACGGTCGCGGGGCTTCAGCGTTTGCCCCCGCGTCGGCCAGAGCGCGTATCGGACGGCGAAGTCATCGGCACAAAATCGACGCACAGCACATGCGTGCCGTCACGCTCGAATGCGATTGCCGCGGTATAGCAATCCTGGCCGTCTGCGAGCGAGTAGTGCGGCCCCATCATGGCGACGCGTCCTGGCGCAGCGAGTGCGTGCTTGAAGTACGCGCGCCGTGACCAGTTGCTGCGCGTATCGGTGTAGAGCGGCGCGAGCCGCAGCGGAGGCGGCGGCAGCGAGACGGCCGAGACCGACGCTTGCGTCTGTTCGCCTTGGCCGTCGGTGACGAACACGCGGCGTGCTTCGGGCAGATGCCACACCTTTTGCGCCGCCTGCCGCAGATCGCCGGTGGCTTTGAAGGTTTCGGAAGCGGCGAGCACGGCTTCGGCGAACCCTTCGAAACCGAGCCGCTGGTGGCCCGCATGAGCCTGTTCATAGGCGGCGAATTTGCTCCACATCGACTCGATCAGCGCCGGCACTTTGGCGCACGCAGCCTGCACCGAACCCTTCGGCTGGCCGAGCCAGAAACCTTGCACGAAATCGACGTCGGCCTGCATCAGGATCATCAACTCTTCGTCGGTTTCGACGCCTTCGGCCAGCACCAGCGTACCGGACTGGTGGAGCATCGCGATCAGATGGCTGATCATCGAATCGTCGCCTTCACGTTTGCCCGCGCGCGCGACCAGCGAACGGTCAAGTTTGACGATGTCGGGGCGAAAGCGCCACACGCGGTCGAAGTTCGAAAAACCGGTGCCGAAGTCGTCGATCGCAATCAGGAAGTCGCGCGGCTGCGACGCCGCGAGCATGCTGGCGACGGCGGATTCATCGTCAGCAGGTTGTTCAAGTACTTCGATGACGATGCGCTCCTGCGCCAAGCCGAAGTGCGCCGAGAGCTCGTCGATAAAGGTGCGCTGCGGCCAGCCGGTTTCGAACACCTGCGGACGCGTATTCAGAAACAGCCAGCCGGTGCTGATGCCCTGTTCCATGAAATTCGCCACGTGCAGGCAGCGTGCGATGCGATCGAGCTCGCGTGCGTCGGCGGCCGAGCGCGTGCCGGAGAAGAGCACTTCCGGCGATACCGGTAAGCCGACCGGATCGAACGCGCGCAGCAGACCCTCGTAGCCGACCACGCACTGATGCGTGACGGACAGCACCGGCTGGAACACGCTGTGCAGGGTTAGGGCGCGCCACGTCGCGGTCCAGCCGGACTCGTCCCGGACCAGATGCGGGAGCAGGCCGCTAAGGGTCAATTCGCTGACGGTCGGCATAAGGGCAGGCATGAGTGCGGGCATAGTGACATCGCGGCAAGCGGGTGACGGGGCGCGCGGACAGATTTAACGCGCAACGGATGCACAGCCCAGGCGCCGGCAGGGTAAGGCGGGCACAGCCCGGGAACGCGGAGAGCAATGCCAGCCATGCTGGGCTCCGGCGGGATTAGTCAAAACCAGTCTAGCAGTTCGAACTTCGCGTGAATGTGCGGGTTATCACAGACGCGGGATGTGGCTGGGCGGCTAACAAACCGGCCGTGGCGCGGTGGCCGGCCCCGGTCCTGTGGGTGTTTGGCGTGGGTTTCGCACTCGTTTGCCGCGCGCAGGACTGACCGTTCGAATGCAATCAATCATGCGTATGAAACCGAGGGTAGCAGGGCGGTAAGTGGCTGTCCGCCAAACTCCAGGCAAGGACGGTGCTCAGACTTTTTGCGTCCGCGGGTGGCTCTGCTGCAGGGTAATCACGGCGTGGCCGCAGGAGCCGGCCCAGTGCGCGTGAGCGCCTGCAGGATTGACGGGCGGCGGGTATGCTGCTGCTTTTCCTGAACAAACGGAGTACAGGCATGACGGAAATAGCGGTGGTCGCAATCTCGGTGGCAAAGCCGGGTTATGAAGAGCAATTGCGCGAAGCGGCAGAAGGCATCGTTGGGCCTACGCGCGAAGAGCAAGGTGCGCTTCAATACGATCTGCACCGTGACGTGCAGGAGCCGCGCCGGTTCGTGTTTGTCGAGCGTTGGAAAAGCCAGGAAGCGCTGGCGGCGCATGCAAAATCCGCGCACATTGCCGCTTATAAGAAAGCGGTGGCGGATTGGGTCGAACACGCGGAAATTCGCGTCTTGTCGAAGATCGCGTAAGCGTTCAAAGGGCGAAAAGCGGAGACGAAAAGCGGGGGCGAACAGCGGGAGATCTCTGAAGGTCGAACCCCGAAAGTCGAACGACGGCGAGTGAGCTGCCAGACCGGACACGGCCTGCGCGGCGCTCGCCGTTTATCTTTAGTGCGTGGCTTGCGGGACGTCGAGGATCAGGATGATGGTCCAGTCGGCATCGCCGTCGTGGTGATACTGGCGTTCCGCGACAATGAACGGCTGTTGCTTGCCGTCCGGGCCAAGAAACAGCACGTCGCCTTCCATCGGCAGGCACTCGACGGGCGGCAGCGCGAGGAACGCTTCCTGACCGCCGCGCGGCATCAGTTTTTCGATTTTGCGAGATGCTGCTTCAGTCCATTCGATATCTAGCTGGATGTTGCTCATGCTGTCCTCCGCACCAAGGTGCGCACAGGTTAGGGGGAGTCCGGCAGGCGCCGGTCGGTGCGCGACTTTAGCATAACGTCGGCCGGCCGCAGCGGGCCTGCGGCGAGTCCATTAGACAACAAAAAAGCCGAAACCGGCGGTGCCGGCTTCGGCTTTTCACCTTCGCGGCGAGGCCGCAGGTGATGCTGTCAAACTGCGCTTACGAACTGGCGGCTTCGGCCTTCGCGGCCTTCTTGTGATGGTGCGGGGCCATCTTGTGATGTTTCTCCGGCATAGGCGCGCTTTCCATTGCTTGCTGGCGGTTTTGCAAATCTTGCGCGCGCTGCTCGACGTCGGCGGCCTTGGCCGGATCGGTGCTCATCATGACGCCGTTGTCCTGCGCATAGGCCGCGCCTGTTACGGCACTGAGGGAAACCAGGATCGCCAGGGACACTTTCTTCATTGTTACCTCCGCAGAGTGGTAATGGACCCGAGTATTTGCCTGTCCAATCGGAAAGACAATGCATTCTAGCCAGCAATATCCGCTCCAGCGGACGTTTTGTAACTACAGTGACAATTGGTTACACCTTGTTGCGTTCGGTCCACAGTCGCTGTCGACGACGATCTCATTTCGAACTCGACAATGCGTTGGCGGCACAAAGAATATTCGCATCTCTAAATAAATTGCTTTGTCAGGAATCGCGAGATTCAGAACCATCCGATTGCACGATAGACGTGAAATTGCGCGATTCCAATCAGTTCGTGCAGTGCAATCTCTGCATTCACCAGATTGTCATAGCGCGGCAGTACACCGGGATCTGTATGCAGCGCGCTCGAGATCAGCGGCTGTGGCGTGAGGCCGAAACGATGGAAGTCGAGCAATGCGCGCGGCATCTGATAGGCGGAGGTGACGAGTATCAGCGAATCGTAATGTGACCGGTCGAGAATGGCAGAGACGTTGCGTGCGTTTTCGTAAGTCGTGCGGCTGCTGTTTTCCAGCACGATGTCCGCACGCGGCACCTGGCGCCGCAGCAGGTAGGGCAGATAGGTATCCGCTTCGGTTGCGCTATGTCGCTGCGGATTGCCGCCGCTCACGATAACCTGACACGTGGCGGCCGCACGTTTGCAAGCCGCGTAGTTTTCCGCGCTCACGGCGATGCGCGCGAGCACGTCACGCGGTGGCACGAGCACATCGTCATCGTCGTAAATAGTGCCGCCGCCGAGCATGACGATTGCGGTGCGCGGCGCGAAGCGGGCGGGCGTGTCGGTCTGCCGATGCGGCTGCGCCAATTCCAGCAATGGAGCCGTGAGCCAGCCGGCGGCGAGCAGCCAGAACAGGGCGATCGCGCCAATGGCGAGCGGCCGGCGGGCGCGTTTCCAAAGCACGATTGCTGCAAAAAAAAGCGCTAATAAAGTGAATAGAATCAATTTAAATGGGGTAACGTATGACTTTCGGGACAAATCTATGGGCCTGCTATCGCGCCGCAGCGGTTGCATCGTCGGCCCGTAGACAGAACGCTAACATGGTGTTCAGACGGGGGTTCCGAAAACGAGACCAGGGCAGCACCTGGCGGAATTCGACCGCATGAAAGCGGCCAGTTTCCAGCCAAGGGCGGGTGCTATGCGCGTCACTGGTGGCGCGGTGACGTGTTGGGCATAGATGTGTCATAGCTGCACTTTAAGAAAGAAGTGAGATGACCACGTATTCCAACGAAGCGGTACTTGAAGCGCTGCGGCGGGCGCAATATCGCCAGGTCCCATGGGCCAGACGACCGGGTGTCTTCCAATATCTTCGCGCGCTAGGCTTGATGGACACTGTTCGGCAGCGCACCGTCGCACCGGCTCCGGGCTTTCATGCACCGGTTGATATTGCCGTGCTCACCGACCGCGGCAGAGCCGAGTTCGCGAGGCTTGCGCACGACGAACGCCTGTTGAGCTGGACCGCACAGCGAATGAACGACTACGTCGTCGCGACAGCCGAAGCGCGGCCCACAGCCGCTCTCGAAGCCCGGCCTTAAGGGCGCGGGCGAAAGGCGCTGGCGCTGTATTTCCCAGCCGCTCCACGCGGCTGGCGGTGATTCCATTGCTTCGCTTTGTTGGCTGGCTGGTGCGCCTGATACAGTGCGTGCCGCTCGCCTGTTGGCGCAAAAAAAAAGCCCGTATCGCAAGGATACGGGCGTACCGGAATTACTACTGCCACGCTGTGCTAATGGCGTTGAATCAGACTGGCGCATTGGCCGGTGGTTCCCTGATCGTTCAATTCGCCATGCAGCGCGTTGTCTTGCAGCGACGATGGGCGCCGGCTATATCGAACAATGGCGGCGAACAACAGCGGCAATCCCAAGTGATTTGACACACGCACACGCCGAGCCGGTCACCGGTGCGGCGGTACATACCTAGCGGCGGCGTGCAGGGTCGTCGCGCGGCGGTTCAGGCCGCGTGCGTACATTGCTCGCGATATCGCCGCGCAAGTCGCCACGGGGCGCAGGCGGCGTGAAGTCGCGGTTGCGTGTTCCGCTTTGCTGCCAGGCTTCGATGGTGGCCGTGTGATCCGGCCGCCAGTTCCACCCTTGTGGGCGCTGCTGTGCGAGCGCCGGTGCGGCCATTGATGAAACGACAATGCCGCACAGAAGCAGTGACATTGGTTTCATGCTGAGCTCCCGTCAAGCCGATCGACTCAAGGCCTGTTTGCATACACATAAGGTATGCCGAGTGGCGAAAGCACGCTGTAAGCAATAGTAAATGGATGTTTCACCCGCAATAATCGACTCGCTTCAGGTGTCTGAAGCGAGTCGACAATGACGGCGAAGAAACGGAAGGGGACGACTCAGCTGGGCGCGCCGAAGAGCGGTGCCCATTGCAGGTCGGACGGGCGTCGAAAGACGGCGCACGGCGGCCCAGATACACGCCGGGCGCCCGCAGGCGCCCGGAGGCAAAACAATTCGCGTCAGGCCATCTTGACCGGCGCGCGCCACGATTCCGGATTGGTCCAGAATGCGCCACGCAGACGGTCGCGGCTCGGCGGTGCCGGCGGTTTCGCCGCAGTCGCGCCAATGCGGCCGCGCAGCGAAATTTCACGGCCGCTCGTGCCGAGTCGCTTAACTATTTCGGCGAGCGTACCATCGGCTTGCCATTCGTCGAAGCGACGGCGGCAAGTCGGCGGCGACGGATAGCGGCCCGGCAGTTTGGACCAGCCTTCTCCAGTCGACAGCACCCAAAGCACGGCATTGACTACTGCGCGCGCTTCCACGCGTGGTCGACCACGACGTTCGCTCCGTGCTGGCTCCGCACAGAACAACGCCTCGACCAGCGCCCACTCGTTGTCTCTCAAATCGTCGAACAGCATCATGTTTCACCTCAGCGAAGCTAACTCCGGTGCGCTGCCCCGCGCCGCGCACTCTCCATGCACTCGATAGGCGAGTGCCAAGGGGGGTCGGGCTTGCCACGATCTGCTATTCAGTCAGTAGTCATGGCGCCGACCCTGTGTGCATGTAAATGCAGGAAGTGTGCCAACTTGATCCAACTACCTGAAAGCCCTGTGACAGCGGGCCAGCGCGGGCGCTAGCTAGGGGCGTATAAGAATCCAAAAAACCCATCTCGCAAATCGGGACAATCACCAATCTTGTGCAATCAAGCCCGTCCAGCGTGCGTTTGCGCCTTATTGCTGCGCTGCAGCGTTAGCACTAAATGCGAATGTGGTGCGGCATTTCGCCATACAATGCGCATCAAACTGGGTTATTGATGAGGCTGGTAAATGAATGTGACGCTGCGTCAGCTAAGGGTTTTCATTGAGGTCGCCCGTTTGCAGAGCTTTAGTCGGGCCGGCGATGAAATCGGTCTGACGCAATCGGCGGTCAGCCGCTGCGTACGCGAACTGGAAGGGGAGATCGGTCTGAAGCTGATCGACCGGACCACGCGCGAGGTGCAGTTGACGGATGTCGGCGGCAACCTGGTGTCGAGCGTGTCGCGGCTGCTGACGGATCTGGACGACGCCTTGCGCGAGATCCGCGAAATCGGCGAGCAACGCCGCGGACGGGTGGTGGTGGCCGCAAGCCCGACGATCGCTTGCCGGTTGATGCCCGGCATAGTGGCGTTGTGCGGACGGCAGTTTCCCTACATCACTTTGGGTCTGCGCGACGACGTGCAAAGCGACGTGGTGCGCAAGGTGAAGTCAGGCGAAGTCGATTTCGGCGTGATCATTGGTCCGTTTTCTGCCGACGACCTGCTGAGCGAATCGCTGATGACCGATTCGTTTTGCGTCGTTTCACGCGAAGACCACCCCCTGGCGGCACATAAGCAGGTGGCATGGACGGACCTCGAAGGCCAGCAGCTCGTCATGCTCGATTACGCGTCAGGCAGCCGGCCGATCATCGATGCCGTGATGCAGGAATACGGCGTGAGCGCCACCGTGGTGCAGGAGCTGGGGCATTCCGCGACCGTTTTTGGGCTGGTCGAGGCGGGCGTGGGCGTGAGCGTGCTGCCCTGGCTGGCCTTGCCGTTGCCGGCTGGCGCCTCGCTGGTGGCGCGGCCGCTCGTGCCGCGCGCGGAGCGCACTGTGGAACTGGTGCGACGGCGCGACCGTTCGCTGTCGCCGGCGGCGGAGGCGGTGTGGAGTCTGATTCGTCAATTGCCGGCGCGGGCTGAGGATTTGGGCTGATGACTTTGGCCGCGCCGCTTGACTCGGTGACGTCGCCGGCGACTCCGCCGTCCCAAAAGCCGGCGCCGCGCTAAACTGTCGCCTCCCTTGGCGTCAGCCTCGACCCATTACCCGTCCATCACTGTCTGGAAGTCTCGATGAGCGAAACGGATCTGCCCGTGCCCTCCGTCCCCAACGCGCGCGACGCCGTGCGCGCACTGCGTCCTTCACAGATCCGGGAAGTCGCGAACGCCGGTTTCGGCGTTGCGGACGTGTTGCCGTTCTGGTTCGGCGAGTCCGACCGGGTGACCCCGGCGTTCATCCGCGACGCCGCTAGCGCCGCATTGGCTGCCGGCGCCACCTTCTATACGCATAACCTGGGCATTGCGCCGTTGCGGGCGGCGCTCGCGGACTACGTCAGCAAGTTGCACGGGCCGACGTCGTCCGATCACATTGCGGTGACGAGCGCCGGCGTCAACGCACTGATGCTGGCCGCGCAGCTGGTGGTGGGAGCGGGCGACCGCGTTGTCGCGGTCACGCCGCTGTGGCCGAATCTGGTCGAGATTCCCAAGATTCTGGGCGCGCATGTAGAAACCGTCGCGCTGGGCTACGGTGAGCGCGGCTGGCAACTCGATCTCGAACAGTTGCTGGCGGCGCTGACGCCGGACACGAAGATGCTGCTGATCAACTCGCCGAACAATCCGACTGGCTGGGTGATGAGCCGCGAAGAGCAGCGCGCCGTGCTGGCGCATTGCCGCCGCCACGGCATCTGGATCGTCGCCGACGAAGTCTACGAGCGTCTTTATTACGCGGACCCTGAAGCTGGCGTTGAGAGTACCCATTCACGCACGGCGCCGTCGTTTCTCGATCTCGCCACGCGCGACGAACGCGTGATCTGCGTGAATTCGTTTTCCAAGGCGTGGCTGATGACTGGTTGGCGGCTCGGCTGGATCGTCGCGCCGGCCTCGCTGATGGACGATCTGGGCAAGCTGGTCGAATACAACACCTCGTGCGCACCGGCTTTCGTCCAGCAGGCGGGCATCGCGGCCGTCCAGCAGGGCGAGCGCTTCACACGGGAATTGGTGCTCGACCTGAAGGCATCGCGCGACCATCTGGTGCGGGCGCTGTCCGCGGTGCCGGGTGTCGACGTGAAGGCGCCGCCCGGGGCGATGTATGTGTTTTTCTCGATGCCGGGTGCGTCGCGCAGTCTCGAGCTATGCAAAGCCATGGTGCGCGAAGTGGGCCTGGGCGTGGCGCCCGGCAGCGCGTTTGGTCCGCAAGGCGAGGGTTTCGTGCGCTGGTGCTATGCCTGCGACACGGCGCGGCTGGACGCGGGTGTCGAGCGTCTGAAGCGTTTCCTCGCGCAGCACGGCACGCGGTGAGGCGCGGCGGAAAGGGCGCTCGGCGTGACTGAGGGGCCCGTAAGGTTCCAATTAAGGGTCCATTTCAGTCCGATTCTCGTGTATTTCCGTCTGGTTTTCCGCGAAAGCACGCAGCTTGGGGCGCCGCTGAAAAATGCGCCGGGGATTTCGTCTTTACGCACTGGTTGTTTTTGCGTAATATGGCGCTCAGTCACGCGATTCCTTTCAGGAATATCGCTGCTCCGTCCGGCTGGGTTTGGCTCGATTGCCTGTTTCGCCTCCCCCCGGTGCGTGCTCCCATCAATATGACCGATCAGAATCGGGCGAGCGCGTCTTCAGTTCCACATCGTCTGTTTGATCCGGTTCTTTGACCACAGGGTCTGACCTAGCTGCATGAATACCCAAGAGGCGAAGATCGTCCTCGAGACTGCCTTGATCTGCGCGCAGGAGCCGTTAAAGCTCGTCGATTTGCGCAAGCTCTTTGCCGACGGCGTGTCGGCAGACACTGTTCGGAATTTGCTCGAAGACCTGAAGCAGGATTGGTCTGGGCGCGGTGTGGAGCTGGTCGGGCTGGCGTCGGGCTGGCGATTTCAAAGCAAGCCCGCGATGCGTTCGTACCTGGATCGTTTGCATCCCGAGAAACCGCCGAAGTATTCGCGCGCGGTGCTCGAGACGCTCGCGATCATTGCGTACAGGCAACCGGTCACGCGCGGCGATATCGAAGAGATTCGCGGCGTCACGGTAAATACGCAGGTCGTCAAGCAACTCGAGGATCGCGGCTGGATCGAAGTGATCGGCCATCGTGATGTGCCGGGGCGTCCGGCGCTGTACGCGACAACGCGGCAATTTCTCGACGACCTCGGTTTGAAGGCGCTCGACGAATTACCACCGCTCGCGGATCCGTCGGCGCAACTGAATGCGGATCTGCTCGGTCAGCATGCGATCGAGTTTTCCGAGGCCGGGGCCGTACAGGCATTGGCTTCGGACGAAGAGAGCCCGCTCGAAGGGCCGTCGGAATCTGTCATCGGGGAGGCTGACGCTGAAGTAGGCGAATCTCTCGACGAGACTGCCGATCACGGCCACGTTGAGGCGGTTGGCGAGGCGGCTGGAACGGAAATCGCCGGCGAACACGCTGAAGAGCATCAAACGCCGGCCGCTCAGACGCAGCACGCGGAGCCGGCTGAGGCGAGCGGGGCAGTCGAAGCAGGCGAAACTGAACTTGCCGAGGCAAGGCATGATCCGGCGGTCGCCGCACCGGCGCCTGAGTCCCATCAGGACGCTGCAGCAGCGCCGAATGGGCAGGAACATGCCGAAGCGGCGAACGTTGAACCGCAGGCCGGCGCCGCCGAGCCCGCACTGAATCACGATCCGGTCTCCCAGGCCGATCCGGCAATACCCGCGCACGACTCGGGCGTACTCCGCAATACGGAGCACGCCGCCGAGCCGAACCCGACCACGGCGGCGCACGGCGATCCTGAGGATCGCCGCGATGCTGCACAGGACGCAGGCATTCTGACCGACGACGAACCCGAGTCGCGCAGCGCCTGACGTAACCGAACTTTTTTTGCCGCGCCCGCAATGGGCGCGCGCGACCTGACATTTTGAGGTTGTTTTGACACATACCCACGACACCGATTCGTCCGAATCCGAGCGCGCCGTGCCGTCGGCACGCGCCGACGAAGCGCGTACCACGCAAGCGTCGGCAGGCGAGGGCGAGCGCCCGGCGCAGGCCACGGAAGCAGACGGTGAAGACCGTCCGCGCCGCGGTCTGCGTCGCGGACCGCGCAGCCTGATCGCGCGCCGCCGCGCCGGAGCGAAGACGAAGGGCGCCGAAGGCGCGCCCGCGCAAGGAGCGCCGGTCGTCACTGAAACGCCGCCGGACGGCGAGGTGGTCGCGCAGGTGCGCATGCCGCGCAAGGATGGCGGCGCCAAGGGCCAAGGCCCGCGCCGCAATGCGGGCGGCGCGAAGCGCGAGGGTGGTCAGCGTGACGGTGCGCCCCGCGAAGGCGGACCTCGTGAAGGCGGGCGCGGCGAGCGCCAGCCGCGCGAAGGCGGTCAGCGTCAGAATCGCCGCGGCGCGGAAGCGCCGGTGGCAATCGCAGCCGAAGCGAATCCGGACGATCTGTTTTCGTACGTCACCTCGCCCGCATTCGATGCGGACAACAGCGCCACCGGCGGCGTACGCGCCCCGATGCTGCGCCGTGGCAAGCCGGCCGCGCCCAAGCGCGTTCTGGCTGCGGACGACGACGCGCCGAAGCTGCACAAGGTGCTGGCCGAAGCCGGCATGGGCTCGCGCCGCGACATGGAAGAACTGATCGTCGCCGGCCGCGTGTCGGTGAACGGCGAGCCGGCTCACATCGGCCAGCGCATCATGCCGACCGACCAGGTCCGCATCAACGGCAAGCCGGTCAAGCGCAAGCTGGCCAACAAGCCCCCGCGCGTGCTGCTGTATCACAAACCGACCGGCGAAATCGTCAGTCACGCCGATCCTGAAGGCCGTCCGTCGGTATTCGACAAGCTGCCGCCCATGAAGACCGCCAAGTGGCTCGCGGTCGGCCGCCTCGACTTCAACACCGAAGGTCTGCTGATGCTGACCACCTCGGGCGATCTGGCGAACCGTTTCATGCATCCGCGTTACAGCGTCGAGCGTGAATATGCGGTGCGCGTAGTCGGCGAGCTGGCGGAAGGTATGCGTCAGAAGCTGTTGCACGGCGTCGAACTGGAAGACGGCCCGGCGAATTTCCTGCGCATCCGCGACGGCGGCGGCGAAGGCACCAATCACTGGTATCACGTCGCGCTCGCCGAAGGGCGTAATCGGGAAGTGCGCCGCATGTTCGAGGCAGCCGGCCTGATGGTCAGCCGCCTGATTCGCACGCGTCATGGCCCGATCTCGCTGCCGAAGGGCTTGAAGCGCGGTCGCTGGGAAGAACTCGAAGACAATCAGGTGCGTGCGTTGATGGCGTCGGTCGGCCTGAAGGCGCCGTCGGAAGAAAAGGGCAGCCGCAGAGAGGCGCCGGAGCGTAAGCAGCCGGACCCGATGCAAACGTCGATGGGCTTCATTAACCGCGAACCGGTGCTGATGTCGCATGGCCGTTTCGACCAGCAGCAGCCGCGCGGTCAAGGCCGTCGCGGTGCGGCGGGTGGCGGCTTCGGCGGTGGTGCGGGTGGTGGGTTTGGCGGCAGTAGCGGCAGCGGCGGCGGTTACGGCAATCGCGGCGCTGGCCGCAGCGCCGGTGGTTTCAGCGGCCCGATGGGTGGCGGCGGTGCACCTGGCCCGCGTGGCGGCCGTGACGTCGACGGCAATCGCGCGCCGTCGGGCAATGGCAATCGTGCGGCCGGCGGCGGTAAGCGCGCTGGCGGCCCTGGTGGCAGCAATCCGGGCGGCGGTAGCCGCGGGCCGGCCGGCAATCGCGGCGGTAACGCCAACCGCGCCGGCGGCGGTGGCAACCCCAACGCGGGTGGCGCCAATCGTGGTGGCGGCGCACCGCGCGGCCGCTCGCGTGGTCGTTAAGCGGCAAGTAACTTGAGCATGACGGTTGGCTGCTGATCGTTCATCAACGATTTACGCTTCGCCACCGTCAGAATCGATCGACGAGCTCCGCGGATTTCATCGCAGGTTTCATCTGATGCATAAAACCGCGGTGTGCGCATAAGTAGGGGCAGAGTTTTCTCGCCCTGCTTGTCCGGCGCAGGTTCGAGGCGGCGCAAGCCGCCTTGCAAAAGGCCCGGCGCGCCGCCATATCGTTGAAAGATTCCCATGAAATCAAGCGGAAATGCGCTCCCTACGGCGTTCTGCGGTTTGCGTTTGTCCCGAAAAATGGCTACAATCGCGGAGTCGCTGGGCGTGCGGCTTTTCATGTGCGGCTCAGGTGCGACCACCGGTAATAAGATGATGGGCGTTTAGCCCATTTTTTTTTGCCGCGCAGTTCTAAGTGGTTCGGCATCTCGGGTAGCACGAACGTGCGCCGGCTTGGCGCGCGGCCCGCATTGGTGTTTGCAGACAAACCCGGCAGGTCTCGCCGCGCGAACATCTTAGAGGGCACTGTGCAACTGACGGAACTGATTGAAACCACGGTCGTGGGACTCGGCTACGAGCTCGTCGATCTCGAGCGCACCGGGCGCGGCATGCTGTGTATTTATATCGACCAGCCGGCCGGCATCGCGATCGAAGACTGCGAGAAAGTCACGCGTCAGCTCCAGCACGTTCTGACGGTCGAAAATATCGATTATGAGCGGCTTGAAGTGTCGTCGCCGGGTCTCGACCGCCCGCTGAAAAAACTGGCGGATTTTGAACGCTTCGCAGGCAGCGAAGTGGTAATCACATTGAAAAAGCCATTGGACGGACGGAAATCGTACCGGGGCATCCTGCATGCTCCGCAAGGCGAAACGATCGGTCTGGAATTTGAAGGGAAGGAAGGCGCCGCGATGCTCGATTTCACCGTCGCGGATATCGATAAGGCACGCCTCGTTCCGAAAGTTGACTTTAGGAGCCGCAAACAATGAGTCGCGAAGTGTTGATGCTGGTGGATGCGCTGGCACGCGAGAAGAACGTCGATAAAGACGTGGTATTTGCCGCGCTCGAGGCGGCCCTCGCTTCGGCCTCCAAGAAACTCTTCGAAGAAGACGCGGACATCCGCGTCCAGATCGACCGTGAAAGCGGCGAGCACGAAACGTTTCGCCGCTGGAAAGTGGTGCCGGACGAAGCCGGCCTCCAAGAGCCGGATCAGGAAATCCTGCTGTTCGAAGCACGCGAACAGAAGCCGGAAATCCAGCTCGACGAATACATTGAAGAACCGGTGCCGTCGATCGAATTCGGCCGTATCGGCGCGCAGGCCGCCAAGCAGGTGATCCTGCAGAAGGTGCGCGACGCGGAACGCGAGCAGATCCTGAACGACTTCCTCGAGCGCGGCGAGCACATCATGACCGGCTCGGTGAAGCGCCTGGACAAGGGCAACTTCATCGTCGAAACCGGCCGTGTCGAAGCGCTGCTGCGCCGCGACCAGCTGATTCCGAAGGAAAATCTGCGCGTGGGCGACCGCGTGCGCGCCTATATCGCCAAGGTCGATCGCACCGCTCGCGGTCCGCAGATCGAACTGTCGCGTACGGCGCCCGAATTCCTGATGAAGCTGTTCGAAATGGAAGTGCCGGAAATCGAACAAGGCCTGCTGGAAATCAAGGCGGCAGCCCGTGATCCGGGCGTGCGCGCCAAGATCGGCGTGATCGCTTATGACAAGCGCATCGATCCGATCGGCACCTGCGTCGGTATCCGCGGTTCGCGTGTCCAGGCCGTGCGTAACGAGCTCGGTGGCGAAAACGTCGACATCGTGCTATGGTCGGAAGATCCCGCTCAGTTTGTGATCGGCGCGCTCGCGCCGGCAGCCGTCCAGTCGATCGTCGTCGATGAAGAAAAACATTCGATGGACGTCGTCGTAGACGAAAACGAACTGGCGGTCGCGATCGGCCGCAGCGGCCAGAACGTGCGTCTTGCCAGCGAACTCACCGGCTGGCAGATCAACATCATGACGCCGGACGAATCTGCGCAAAAGCAGAATCAGGAGCGCGGTGTACTGCGTGACCTGTTCATGGCGCGTCTCGATGTCGACGAAGAAGTTGCCGACATCCTGATCGACGAAGGCTTTACGAGCCTCGAAGAGATCGCTTATGTGCCGCTCAACGAGATGCTCGAAATCGAAGCATTCGACGAAGACACCGTTCACGAACTGCGTAATCGCTCGCGCGATGCGTTGTTGACGTTGGCGATCGCGAATGAAGAAAAGGTCGAGAATGTTGCACTCGACCTGAAGAGTCTGGACGGCATGGATGCCGACCTGCTCGCCAAGCTTGCCGAACATCAGATCCAGACGCGCGACGAACTCGCCGAGCTGGCTGTGGATGAACTGGTCGAGATGACCGGAATGGAAGAGGATGCCGCTAAGGCGTTGATCATGAAAGCACGTGAACATTGGTTCCAGTGAGAAATGACCATGGCGCACTAAATTGAACGCGGCCGTTAGGCCGCATGACAAGATGCTAACCGCAAGGAATCGGTCCTTGCATTAAGAGGAATGAATGGCGAGTAACAACGTAGCCCAATTTGCCGCGGAACTGAAAATGCCTGCAGGCGTGCTCCTTGAGCAGCTTCAGGCAGCAGGCGTCACGAAAGCGAGCGAAGACGACAGCTTGTCCGAAACGGACAAGGCGCGTCTGCTCGACCACTTGCGCAAGTCTCACGGCTCGACTGATGCGGACAAGCGCAAGATCACGCTGACGAAACGGCATACGTCGGAGATCAAGCAATCCGACGCGACGGGCAAAGCTCGCACCATTCAGGTCGAGGTGCGTAAGAAGCGCACTTTCGTCCGCCGCGACGAATCCTCCGCTGAAGGCGGGGATGCATCGAATCATGTGGCCGAAGCTGATGTAGACGATCTCGAACTCCAGCGTCGTGAAGAGGAAGCTCGTCACGAAGCCGAGCTGCTCGAAAAGCAGGCTCAGGAGTTGAAGGCGCGTCAGGAACAGCTCGAGCGCGAAGAAGCCGAACGTCAGGCGCGCGAGCAGGCTGCTGAAGCCGAGCGTCGTCGTGCGGAAGAAGAAGCGGCGAAGAAGCGCGCAGCGGCTGCGGCCGAAGCGGCGGCTCGCGAACAGGCTCAGGCTGCCCAGCCGGCGCAGGCTGCCAAGGCGGCGAAGGCTGAACCGGTTGCGGCCAAGGCTGCGGAACCGGCGGCTGCCAAGGAAAGCGAGCAGGACGACGAGCGCGCTGCGGCAGAACGCGCGGCGCAACGCGAAGCAGCGAAGAAAGCGGAAGACGCAGCGCGTCAGGCCGCCGAGAAAACGCGCGCCGAGCAGGAAGAAGTCAGCAAGCGCCGTGCGGCGGCAGAAGCCGAAGCACGTGCGATTCGCGAAATGATGAACACGCCGCGCAAGGCGCAGGTCAAGGCGCCGGAACCGGCACCGAAGCCCGCTGAGCCGGCCAAGCCGGTGGAAGCCAAGGGCACGCTGCACAAGCCGGCGCGTCCGGCGGGTGAAGCACCGGCACGTCCGGCCGCCAAGAAGCCGGCTGCTGCGGCTCCGGCCGCAACGACCACGCCGTCGGCTGGCGACAAGAAGAAGCCGGGTGGTGGCAAGGGCGGCTGGCAGGACGACGCAGCGAAGCGCCGCGGTATCAAGACGCGTGGCGATTCGAGCGGCGGTGTTGATCGCGGCTGGCGCGGCGGCCCGAAGGGTCGCGGTAAGCATCAGGATCAGAACACCACGTTCCAGGCGCCGACCGAACCGATCGTGCGTGAAGTGCACGTGCCGGAAACCATCACGGTCGCCGATCTGGCGCACAAGATGGCGGTGAAGGCCTCGGAAGTCATCAAGTCGATGATGAAGCTCGGCCAGATGGTCACGATCAACCAGATGCTGGACCAGGAAACGGCGATGATCATCGTCGAGGAATTGGGCCACCACGCGGTTGCCGCCAAGCTGGACGATCCGGAAGCCATGCTGGTCGAAGGCGAGATCACGGACGCAGAAGCACTGCCGCGTCCGCCGGTCGTCACGGTCATGGGTCACGTCGACCACGGCAAGACCTCGCTGCTCGACTACATCCGCCGTGCCAAGGTTGCAGCGGGTGAAGCGGGCGGGATTACGCAGCACATCGGCGCGTATCACGTCGAAACGCCGCGCGGTGTCATTACGTTCCTCGATACGCCGGGCCACGAAGCATTTACGGCCATGCGTGCTCGCGGTGCGAAGGCAACCGACATCGTGATTCTGGTGGTCGCAGCCGACGACGGCGTGATGCCGCAGACGAAGGAAGCGATTGCCCACGCGAAGGCAGGCGGCGTGCCGCTCGTCGTCGCGATCAACAAGATCGACAAGCCGGATGCGAATCCGGAGCGCGTCAAGCAGGAACTCGTCGCGGAAGGCGTCGTGCCGGAAGAATATGGTGGCGATTCGCCGTTCGTGTCGGTGTCGGCTAAAACCGGCGCGGGCATCGACGACCTGCTCGAAAACGTGCTGCTGCAAGCCGAAGTGCTGGAACTGAAGGCACCGGTCGAAGCGCCGGCCAAGGGTCTCGTTATTGAAGCGAAGCTCGATAAGGGTAAGGGTCCGGTCGCAACGATCCTGGTCCAGTCGGGTACGCTGAACCGCGGCGACGTGGTGCTGGCAGGTAGCGCTTACGGTCGTGTGCGAGCCATGCTCGACGAAACCGGCAAGCCGACCAAGTCGGCAGGCCCGTCGATCCCGGTTGAGATTCAAGGTCTGTCGGAAGTCCCGCAAGCTGGCGAAGAAGTCATCGTCATGCCGGACGACCGCAAGGCGCGTGAAGTCGCGTTGTTCCGTCAAGGCAAGTTCCGCGACGTCAAGCTGGCCAAGCAGCAGGCCGCGAAGCTCGAGAACATGCTGGAGCAGATGGGCGAAGGCGAAGTGGCGTACATGCCGCTCATCGTCAAGGCCGACGTGCAAGGTTCGCAGGAAGCTCTGGTGCAGTCGCTGCTCAAGCTGTCGACCGACGAAGTCCGTGTGCAGATCGTGCACGGCGCAGTCGGCGGCATCAGCGAGTCGGACGTCAACCTGGCTACGGCTTCGAAGGCGGTCATCATCGGCTTCAACACCCGTGCGGACGCACAGGCGCGCAAGCTGGCGGAAACCAACGGCGTCGATATTCGCTACTACAACATCATCTATGACGCAGTGGATGAAGTGAAGGCTGCGATGTCGGGCATGCTGGCACCGGAGAAGCGCGAAGTCGTGACGGGTACGGTCGAAGTGCGTCAGGTCTTCAAGGTACCGAAGATCGGCGCGGTGGCCGGCTGTATGGTCACGGACGGTTTCGTCAAGCGCTCGTCGTCGGTGCGCGTGCTGCGCAACAACGTCGTCATCTTCACGGGCGAGCTCGATTCGCTCAAGCGCTTCAAGGACGACGTCAAGGAAGTCCGTCAGGGCTTCGAGTGCGGTATGTCGATCAAGAACTTCAACGATATCGTCGAAGGCGATCAGTTCGAAGTCTTCGAGGTTACCGAAGTCGCGCGTACGCTGTAATTCACGCGGCATTGGCTCAACGGGCGGAGCGGGCTTAAGCGCCCGCTCCGCCCGTTGTCTTTGGGCCCGCGCATTTTGTCGCGTATTGCGCCCCGCGGTGGCTTGCAGTCGCTATCAAGCCGCGCATTGCCGTCCGGGCAATCACCACCTCGGTTCGCGCGAACAACTTTATTGCATCCGTCAGAACGGAGCACACAAACACCATGCCTAAAAAACGTTCTTCTCCCAATCGCAACGTGCAGATCGCCGATCAGATCCAGCGCGACCTGTCCGAGCTGCTGCGCGAGGTCAAGGACCCGCGCATCGGCCTCGTCACGATTCAAAGTGTCGAGTTGACGCCCGACTACGCGCACGCGAAGGTCTACTTCACGACGCTAACCGGCGACCCGCAGCAGACGCTCGAAGCGCTCAACCACGCGGCCGGCCATCTGCACAATCAGCTGTTCAAGCGCCTGCACATCCATACTGTGCCGACGCTGCATTTCCATTACGACCAGACGATCGAACGGGCCGTCGAAATGTCCCGTCTGATCGACGAGGCGAATGCCAATCGCGCGAAAGAAGACTGAGCGCGCGGGTTGAACGTTGTTCTCCGCGTTCCGGGCTGCGCTGCTTCAGTTGCAGCTCATTTAGCGCTGTTTCCGTACACTTCGAAGACTCTGTCTTTCTGACATGACCGCACCTCAACGCCCCCGCGTGCCGCGTCGCGCGCTCGACGGCGTACTGCTGCTCGACAAACCGCTCGGCCTGTCGAGCAACGACGCGCTGATTCGCGCGAAGCGTCTCTACCTGGCAAAAAAGGCCGGCCATACCGGCACGCTCGATCCACTTGCCACCGGTCTTTTGCCGCTGTGTTTCGGCGAAGCGACCAAGTTTTCGCAAGACCTGCTCGAAGCCGACAAGACCTATGAGGCGACCATGCGCCTCGGTATCCGCACGACCACTGGCGACGCCGAAGGCGAAGCCATCGACACACGCGACGTGACATGCGATCAGGCCGCGGTAGGGGCGGCCATGCAGAAATTTCTCGGCGACATCTTTCAGGTCCCACCGATGTACTCGGCGCTTAAACGCGACGGCAAGCCGCTATACGAATACGCGCGCGCCGGCCAGACGGTGGAGCGGGAAGGGCGTCAGGTGACGATTCACGCGCTCGAGATGCTTGCCTGCGCGTTGCCCGACGTGACGTTTCGCGTGACCTGCAGCAAAGGCACCTATGTGCGCACGCTTGCTGAGGATATCGGTGAAGCGCTTGGTTGTGGTGCGCATCTGGTCGCGCTGCGGCGTACCGGTGTCGGTGCGCTGACGCTGGAAAATTCGGTGACGCTCGACGCGTTGTCCGATGCGACGGAGAGCGAGCGCGATACGTGGCTGCAACCGGTCGATGCGTTGTTGTCCACGTTCCCGCTTGTCACGCTGGACGAAGACGCGACCCGTCGCTTCCTGCATGGGCAACGCCTGAAGCTCTCCGAGTTGACCATTGTCGGCGATGCGGTGAATGCGCCGCGCGTACGCGTGTATGCAGCGGACGGTCGTCTGCTTGGCGTCGCGAAGCAAGGCGAGGGCGTGCTGGCGCCGGAACGGCTCGTGGTTACCGCAGCGAGCTAACGCGGAACTTAAGCGCCGCCTCGTCAGCAGCAGCAACAAAAAAGGCGGGACCGCTCACCAGCGGCCCCGCCTTTTATTACATACATACAGCTCGCGTCGCGGACTAATAAAACCAGAACCTCAATGCGCCGCCGCAGCTGCCGCACCTGCATCACCACCGGCGCGTTCAGGCTTTGCGATCCAGATCAACGCGATCAGCGCGACAAAGATCCCCGCCGATACAAAGAACAGATCGTTCACGCCCAACTGCGCGGCCTGCTGAGTCGCCATCGTATTGAACAGACCATATGCCTGCGGCTGACTGAAGCCCGCGGCACCCATCTGCCGGATCGACTGATCGAACACCGGGTTGTACGCGCTCGCCTGTTCGGCCAGTTGCGCGTGATGCATGATGGTGCGGTGATCCCACGCGGTCTGGAAAATCGACGTGCCGATACCGCCGCACATGATCCGCACGAAATTCGACAAGCCCGACGCAGCCGGAATCCGGTTGCCCGGCAAACCCGACAACGTGATCGACACCAACGGGATGAAGAACCCGGCCATGCCGATCCCCTGAATCAACGTGGGCATGAGCAGCGAATAGGTATCGACGCCGGTCGTATAACGTGAGCGCATCCAGAAGCACAGCGCGAACACGAGGAACGACAAGGTCGCGATATAGCGCGGATCGGTACGCGGCAACACCTTGCCGGTGATCGGCGACAGCAGCACGGCGAACAGGCCGACCGGCGCCATCACGAGACCCGCTTCGGTGGCGGTGTAGCCGATATCGGTTTGCAACCACAACGGCAACAACACGAGGTTGCCGAAGTAGAGGCCATAGCCGATCGACAACGCAATCGTGCCGCTTGTGAAGTTGCGCCGGCTGAAGAGCGACAGATCGACCACAGGATGTTCGGCCGTCAATTCCCACACGATGAAAAACGCCAGCGAAATCACCGCAACCAGCGCCAGCACGACAATGGTGGTCGACGAAAACCAGTCGAGGTCCTTGCCCTTGTCGAGCATCACCTGCAACGAGCCGACCCAGAGGATCAGCAGGCCCAGACCGACGCCGTCGATCGGCGCCTTTTTGACGACAGAATCGCGATTACGGAAGATCGTCCACGTTGCCACCGCGGCGATCGCGCCGACCGGAATGTTGACGTAGAAAATCCACGGCCACGAGATGTTGTCCGAGATCCAGCCGCCAAGAATCGGCCCGGCCACCGGTGCGATCAGCGTGGTCATCGCCCACATCGACAAAGCCATCGGCGCCTTGGCGCGTGGATAGCTCGCGAGCAGCAGCGTTTGCGACAGCGGAATCATCGGGCCGGCGACGGCGCCTTGCAGCACGCGCGAGGCCAGCAGGAACGGCAGAGTGGGGGCGAGACCGCACATCCACGACGAGATCACGAACAGGATGATCGACGCCATGAACAGGCGCACCTGGCCGATACGATCGGTGAGCCAGCCGGTCAGCGGCACGGAGATCGCGTTTGCCACCGCGAACGACGTAATCACCCATGTGCCCTGGTCGGACGACACACCGAGGTCGCCTGAAATGGACGGGATCGACACGTTCGCAATCGACGTGTCGAGCACGTTCATGAACACGGCGAGCGACACCGCGATGGTGCCGATCACCAGTTGCGCGCCCTCGAGCGGCGGATGAGGGACTTGCGCCTGAGCCTGAGCCATTAAAAAAGCCTTCTATGAATCGTCGCGCCGCTTACATCAGCTTCGCGGCGGCCTTGGTAGCGCCGCCAGCTTGAGCCGACTTCTGCGAGCCGCCGTTCGGACCTGCATTCTCCGAAATGATGCGGGCGATTTCCGCATCCGCCTGGTCGCCGTACTTGTCGAACACATTGGTCTGATAAACCGTGTTCGGCGCCTGGCCGAGCTGGCCACCCTGGTCGTCCTTGATGCTCACGTCGGCTTGCATCGACAGGCCGATACGCAGCGGATGCTTCTCGAGTTCCTGCGGGTCGAGCGCGATCCGTACCGGCAGACGCTGGACCACCTTGATCCAGTTGCCGGTTGCGTTCTGCGCGGGCAGCAGCGAGAACGCCGAACCCGTACCCGCCGAGAAGCCGACCACCTTGCCGTGGAACACCACTGACGAACCGTACACGTCGGCCGTCAACTCGACCGGCTGGCCGATGCGCATGTGCTTCAGTTGCACTTCCTTGAAGTTTGCGTCAACCCACACACCGCCCAGCGGCACGATGGCCATCAGCGGGGTGCCCGGCGAGACGCGCTGGCCGACCTGCACCGAGCGCTTCGCGACGTAGCCCGTGACCGGCGCCGGCAAGTTGTTACGCGCGTTGGCCAGATACGCATCGCGCACCTTCGCGGCGGCAGCCTGCACGTTCGGGTGATTGGCGATCGTGGTGTTGGCGGTCAGCGCGCGGTTCGAAGCCAGTTGTTGCTCAGCGGCGTCGACCGAGGCTTGTGCGCTTTTCACGGCGTCGCGGGCGTGCGAGATTTCTTCCGCGGACACAGCGCCGGTTTGCGCGACCGTCAGGCGGCGCTTCAGGTCATCCTGCGCGCGCGACAGATCGGACTGGCGCTGGGCAACTTGCGCCTGGTACTGGTTGTCGTCGGCGAACAGGCCGCGCACCTGACGCACTGTCTGCGCGAGATTCGCTTCGGCTTGTTCGAGCGCGACGCGCGCGTCGGCCGGATCGAGCACGACGAGCGGGTCGCCGGCCTTCACGGTCTGCGTGTCGTCTGCGTTCACGGCGACAACCGTGCCGGTGACCTGCGGCGTGATCTGCACGACGTTGCCGTTCACGTAGGCGTCGTCGGTGTCCTCATGGAAGCGTGCGTCGAGGAAGTAGTACAGGCCGTAGGCGACCGCGGCGATCAGGATCACGATGACGAGTAGCGTCATCATGCGCTTGCGTTTGCCGTTGTTCGCCGGCGGTTGTGCCGGTTGAGTCGGCTGCGGGGCCGGCTGCTGAGTCGGCTGTGTAGTAGCCGCGGGCTGTTGGGTGGTGCTCATTGATGTGCTCCGGGTTCTCTCAAGCGTCGTCGTTTATTCGGATGTTTATGCGAGTGCGGGTCGCGTCGATGTGGCTTCAGTTTGCAGCGGCGGTCGCAGCGGTGGCCGATGCGGCGGCGGCCGGTGCCGGGGCATCGGTCGGCACCACGAGGCCGGTTTGCGTGGCGTCGAAACCGCCACCGAGCGCCTTGATGAGGCCGATCTGCAGATCGCGGCGGCGCATCTTCAGGCCCGTTACCGTCTGTTCGGCGGCAAGACGGTTCTGGTCGGCGGTCAGCACCTGCAACTGCGGCGACAAACCGGCCTTGTAGCGGATCACCGCGAGCTGATAGGCCTTGGTCGACGCGTCGAGCGCGCGCTGTGCGTCGCCCGATTGCTGGTCGATCGAACGGATCGACGACACTTGCGTCGCGACATCCGAGAGCGCATTGATCAGCGTCTGGTTGTAGTCCGCCACATCGAGGTCGAAGTCTGCGTAGCGGCCCTTCAACTGCGAGCGCAGCGCGCCGGCGTCGAAGATCGGCAGGTGAATCGCCGGACCGAATTGCATCTGACGGCTGCCCGACTTGAGGAAACGGCCCCAGCCGAACGCATCGAAACCGAAACCGGCGGCGAGGTTGACGTCCGGGAAGAATTCAGCCTTCGCCTCTTTCACATCGTGCATCGCGGCTTCGACCTGCCAGCGTGCAGCGACGATATCCGCGCGACGCGCCACGAGGTCGGCCGGCAGATTGTTCGGCAGCGCTACCGTGTCACCGGTGGTAAGAAGCGGCTTGGCGATCTGCAGGCCACGATCCGGACCCTTGCCGAGCAGCGCGCCCAACTGATAGCGCGCCACGGTGATCTGGCCGTCGAGATCGGTCAGGTTCGCCTGGCTGGTCGCGATGTTGCCGTTCGCGGTTTCCCGTTCGACGTTGGTGTCGAGCCCGGCGGTGACGCGGCCGTTGGTGATGCGGCTGATGTCCTGGCGGTTGGCGATTTCGCGCGCGGCGATGTCGCGGAATGCGTACAACTGGGCGAGCTGGTTATAGGTGCTCGCCACGGAGGAGGCGAGCGTGACGCGCGCCTGCTGCATGTCGGCTTCCGCTGCCTTTTCCTGCGACACGGCCTGGCCCAGGCGCTGGCGGTTCTTGCCCCACAGGTCCAGATCCCACGACGCGCTCGCCAGCACGTTGTTCTCGCTATACCAGGTGCCGCCGTACGGAGGCGGGTAGAGCGCATTCGCCGAGAAGAGTTCACGGGTCCACGAGTAGCTGCCGTTGACCTTCGGGTACAGCGCCGAGCGCGAGCTTTCAATGTAGGACGACGCCTTGGCGAGGCGAGCCTGCGCCTGCGCGATCGAGGGGCTGCCTTCCAGCGCTTCCGCGATCAGCTTCGGCAGTTGGGGGTCACCGAACTGGTTGGCCCAGTCGAGCGACGGCCACTGGCCGCCCTGGCCCGGCAGGCTCTGGGTGGACTCGTACTGAGCCGGCGACGAGATCTGCTTGTCGCTTTTCATGCCGAAGTAGTTCGCGCACCCCGTGAGGGCGAGCGCCGTCACCGCGGCGGCGACAGCGGCCCGGCTCGAAAGTGCGGGCGCGGACAGGGAAAGGGATTTCATCGCTCGACTCTTTGAGTGGAATGTAATGATGGACACTGCAAGCAATTTATTACGATTTGCTGTCAAAATTGCTTGCTGCATCACGGGCTAGTCCCGTTTGTTCGCCGGAATTGATGAGTACGCGGCGCAGCATGCTCTTCAGAAAACCCACTTCTTCGGGGGTGAAGCCGCCCAGCAGGTTGTCCAGCACGCCGTTGAAAATGGCCGGCATTTTGGCCGCGATCGCGTGACCTTCCGGGGTCAGCGCGAGTCGCACGACCCGCCGGTCTTCGTTGCTGCGCACTCTTGTCAGCAAGCCGCGTTTTTCCAGCCGGTCGACCAGACGCGTGACGGCGCTTGCGTCGATGCCGTATTCGCGCGCCAGTTCGGCCGCCAGCAGGCACTTGCCGCTCGCCACCATGAACAGGATGCTGCCTTGCTGGCTGGTGATGCCCAACTCGGCCATGCTGCGCTGTGTGACCAGGTTCGACATGGTCGATTTCACTCGCGAGAGCAAATAGCCGACGCTTTCGCCCAACTGATACTCGCTGATCTCTGAGCTGGGTGTTGAGGACGGATCCGTCATGATTCTCGTGCGAATGCAATGGTTGACTAGGCAGGATTATAGACAGCGGTTGATTGACGCGGCAAGCGTTATTACAGCTTAGGCAAGGAACTTTTCCGCCTCAAGGCACAATCCGCGTGGATTTGCGTAGGATTTCGCCGAAGCCGTGTGGGACTGTTTCTTAGGCAGCGCTGCGTGGAAGGCGATGGAGCTATCAGGGAATACCAGAAAGCTTCATTTGGGCGTGCTATAATGTTGGGTTCCCAAAAGTGCGCTTTGGGCTTTGTTGGCTTCGTACACAATGCTGCTGCTGGCGCACTCAACTGTCTCCAGGTTCCTATGACTCGCGCCCTACGCAATATCGCCATCATTGCCCACGTCGACCACGGCAAGACCACGCTCGTCGACCAGCTCCTCCGCCAAACCGCTACCTTCCGCGACAACCAGGCGGTTGTCGAGCGCGTGATGGACTCGAACGACATCGAAAAGGAACGTGGCATCACGATTCTTTCGAAGAACTGCGCGGTCGAGTACGAAGGCACGCACATCAACATCGTCGACACGCCGGGCCACGCCGACTTCGGCGGTGAAGTGGAGCGCGTGCTGTCGATGGTCGACTCGGTGCTGCTACTGGTCGATGCGGTGGAAGGCCCGATGCCGCAAACGCGCTTCGTGACCAAGAAGGCGCTGGCGCTCGGCCTCAAGCCGATCGTCGTGATCAACAAGGTCGACCGCCCGGGCGCGCGGATCGACTGGGTGATCAACCAGACCTTCGACCTGTTCGACAAGCTGGGTGCAACTGACGAACAACTCGACTTCCCGATCGTCTACGCATCGGGTCTGAATGGCTACGCCGGCCTGACGCCGGACGTGCGCGAAGGCGACATGCGTCCGCTGTTCGAAGCCGTGCTGGAACACGTGCCGGTCCGCCCGGCTGATCCGTCGGCGCCGCTGCAGCTGCAGATCACGTCGCTGGATTATTCGTCGTACGTTGGCCGTATCGGCGTCGGCCGCATCACGCGCGGCACGATCAAGCCGGGCATGGCCGTCGCCGTGCGTTCGGGCCCCGACGGCGCGATCCTGAACCGCAAGATCAATCAGGTCCTGTCGTTCAAGGGTCTCGAGCGCGTGCAGGTCGACTCGGCTGAGGCCGGCGACATCGTGCTGATCAACGGTATCGAAGAAATCGGTATCGGCGTGACCATCTGCGCACCGGAACAACCGGAAGCGCTGCCGATGATTACCGTCGACGAACCGACCCTGACGATGAACTTCCTCGTCAATTCGTCGCCGCTGGCCGGCCGCGAAGGCAAGTTCGTCACGAGCCGTCAGATTCGCGACCGCTTGATGAAGGAACTGAACCACAACGTGGCGCTGCGCGTGAAAGAAACGGGCGACGAAACCACGTTCGAAGTGGCAGGCCGCGGCGAGCTGCACCTGACCATTCTGGTCGAAAACATGCGCCGTGAAGGCTACGAGCTGGCCGTGTCGCGTCCGCGCGTGGTGATGACGGAAGTCGACGGCGTGAAGCACGAGCCGTACGAAAACCTGACGGTCGACATGGAAGACGGCCACCAGGGTGGCGTGATGGAAGAGCTGGGTCGCCGCAAGGGCGAAATGCTCGACATGGCGTCGGACGGCCGCGGCCGTACGCGTCTCGAGTATCGTATCTCGGCGCGTGGGCTGATCGGTTTCCAGGGCGAATTCCTGACGCTGACGCGTGGTACGGGCCTGATGAGCCACACGTTCGACTCGTATCAGCCGGTCCGGGAAGGTGGTGTCGGCGAGCGTCGTAACGGCGTGCTGATTTCGCAGGACGACGGTGCAGCAGTGGCGTACGCACTGTGGAAGTTGCAGGATCGCGGCCGTATGTTCGTGTCGCCGGGCGAGCCGCTGTACGAAGGCATGATCATCGGCATTCACAGCCGTGACAACGACCTGGTCGTGAACCCGATCAAGGGCAAGCAACTGACCAACGTGCGTTCGTCGGGTACGGACGAAGCGGTGCGCCTTGTGCCGCCGATCCAGATGTCGCTGGAATACGCGGTTGAATTCATCGACGACGACGAACTGGTCGAAGTCACGCCGAAATCCATCCGCCTGCGCAAGCGTTACCTGAAGGAACACGAGCGCCGTAGCGCCAGCCGTAAGGGCGCAGTGGACTAAGTCAGCATCGGCCTTAACTGGCGTGCTGTCAGGCAAAAGCCACCTTCGGGTGGCTTTTGTCATTTCTGGCGCCCCATTCGCGTTGCGTGCAATTGTTCGCGGTTGGCTGCCTGTTTGTCGTGTTTGTCCCCGTTTTTCGCAGAAGTCTGTTGCGGGTCCTGTAAAACCGGCCGAAAGCCCGTCGTAAAAGGCTTGAGCGCCAGTCCGTCTGCTATCTGCACTATCCGTTCTGTGATATGCTCCCCGGGTGCAAAGTTTTAGGTCCTTCCAAGCAAGACTTGATTCGCGCAATCCGCTAAACGGTCAGGCCGTGTCGCGGAAGGTTCTGTAACCCGCTATTTCTCGAGAAACTCGAAGAAAGGTGAGCGTAAAAATGATGAAGCAATTCCAGTCGAACTCTTATCTGTTCGGCGGCAATGCTCCGTACGTAGAAGAAATGTACGAAGCGTATCTCGATAATCCGGCGTCAGTGCCCGAGAACTGGCGCAGCTATTTCGACGCGTTGCAGAACGTCCCTGCATCGGATGGCAGCAATGCCAACGACGTGGCCCACGGCCCGATCGTCGAATCGTTTGCGCAACGGGCCAAGGCTAATGCCTTCATCCCGCGCACGGCGGCCGGCGGCGAAGATCTCGCTACCTCCCGCAAGCAAGTCTATGTGCAGTCCCTCATCGGCGCATATCGCTTCCTCGGCTCGCAATGGGCCAATCTCGATCCCCTGAAGCGCCGCGAACGTCCCGCAATCCCCGAACTTGAGCCCGCGTTCTACGACTTCACTGAAGCCGACATGGACCAGGAGTTCAGCGCCACGAATCTGTATTTCGGATTCGAGCGTGCTTCGCTGCGCGAGATCGTCAAGGCCCTGCGTGACACGTACTGCGGCACGATCGGCGCCGAGTACATGTATATCAGCGATCCGGAACAGAAGCGCTGGTGGAAAGAGAAGCTCGAGTCGATCCGTTCGACGCCGAACTTCTCCAATGAAAAGAAGAAGCACATCCTGAATCGCCTGACGGCCGCTGAAGGCCTCGAGCGCTTCCTGCACACCAAGTACGTCGGCCAGAAACGCTTCTCGCTCGAAGGCGGCGAAAGCTTCATCGCCTCGATGGACGAAGTCGTGCGTCATGGCGGCGCCAACGGCGTACAGGAAATCGTCATCGGCATGGCCCACCGTGGCCGTCTGAACGTGCTGGTCAATACGCTCGGCAAGATGCCGGCTGACCTGTTTGCCGAATTCGAAGGCAAGCACGTCGACGACCTGCCGGCCGGCGACGTGAAGTACCACAAGGGTTTCTCGTCGGACGTTTCGACCGAAGGCGGCCCGGTTCACCTGTCGCTCGCGTTTAACCCGTCGCACCTCGAAATCGTCAACCCGGTGGTAGAAGGTTCGGCGAAGGCCCGTATGGATCGCCGCGGCGACGACAGCGGCCTGCAAGTGCTGCCGGTGCAGATCCACGGCGACGCGGCCTTCGCAGGTCAGGGCGTCGTGATGGAAACGCTGAACCTCGCGCAAACGCGCGGTTACGGCACGCACGGCACGCTGCACATCGTCATCAACAACCAGATCGGTTTCACGACGTCGGACCCGCGCGACTCGCGCTCCACGTTGTACTGCTCGGACGTCGTCAAGATGATCGAGGCGCCGGTGCTGCACGTGAACGGTGACGATCCTGAAGCTGTGGTGCTGGCTACGCAGCTGGCCATCGACTTCCGGATGCAGTTCCATAAGGACGTGGTTGTCGACATCGTCTGCTTCCGCAAGCTGGGTCACAACGAGCAGGACACGCCGGCTGTCACGCAGCCGCTGATGTACAAGACGATTGCGAAGCACCCGGGCACGCGCGCGCTGTACGCTGAAAAGCTGGTGCAACAAGGCGTGATTACGGCGGCAGAAGGCGACGAATTCGTCAAGGCGTACCGCAAGGCGATGGACGAAGGCCATCATACGGTCGACCCGGTGCTCTCGAACTACAAGAGCAAGTACGCGGTGGATTGGGTTCCGTTCCTGAACCGCAAGTGGACCGACGCAGCCGACACGGCAGTGCCGCTGGCCGAGTTGAAGCGCCTTGCTGAGCGCGTCACCACGATCCCGGAAAACTTCAAGGTTCACCCGCTGGTCGAGCGCGTCATCAACGACCGTCGCGCGATGGGCCGTGGTGAAGCGAAGCTTGACTGGGGTATGGGCGAACACCTGGCATTCGCGTCGCTGGTCGCATCGGGCTACGCAGTGCGCCTGACCGGTCAGGACTCGGGCCGTGGCACGTTCACGCACCGTCACGCGGTGCTGCACGATCAGAACCGCGAACGCTGGAACGACGGCACCTACGTGCCGCTGCAGAACATCGCTGAAGGTCAGGCGAAGTTCACGGTGATCGACTCGGTGCTGTCGGAAGAAGCGGTGCTGGGCTTCGAATACGGTTACTCGACCGCTGAACCGAATACGTTCGTCGCGTGGGAAGCGCAGTTCGGCGACTTCGTGAACGGCGCGCAAGTCGTGATCGACCAGTTCATCTCGTCGGGCGAAGTGAAGTGGGGCCGCGTCTCGGGTCTCACGATGCTGCTGCCGCACGGCTACGAAGGTCAAGGTCCGGAGCACTCGTCGGCACGTATCGAGCGTTTCCTGCAACTGTGCGCAGACCACAACATGCAGGTCGTTCAGCCGACCACGCCGGCGCAGATATTCCACCTGTTGCGCCGTCAGATGATCCGCCTGTTCCGCAAGCCGCTGATCGTCGCTACGCCGAAGTCGCTGCTGCGTCACAAGGAAGCCGTGTCGGATCTGTCCGAACTGGCGAAGGGCGCGTTCCAGCCGATCCTCGGTGAAATCGACGATGCGATCGAGCCGAAGAAGGTCAAGCGCGTGGTGGCCTGCTCGGGTCGCGTGTACTACGACCTGCTGGCACATCGCCGTGAATCGAAGTCGAACGACGTCGCGATCATCCGTATCGAACAGCTCTATCCGTTCGCGCATAAGCAGTTCGAAGCGGAAATGAAGAAGTACGACAACGCGACCGAAGTGGTCTGGGTGCAGGACGAGCCGCAGAATCAGGGCCCGTGGTTCTACATTGAGCACCACCTGAAGGAAGGCATGAAGGAAGGTCAGAAGCTGGCATACAGCGGACGTCCGGCTTCGGCTTCGCCGGCAGTCGGCTACTACGCGAAGCACTACGAGCAGCAGAAGGCGCTGATCGAAGGCGCTTTCGGCCGCCTCAAGAGCGCGTCGATCGCTAAATAAGGAAAACAGACGAACCGGGAAAGCGCGCTGCGCTTTCCCGTGCCGCGTTCAGTCACCACATGGTGGTTCGTTCCCGGCAAGTATGGTTCGCAGGCGGTCGTCGAGTACATAGATCGCGCGCCGTCACCCGATACGTATTCAGGATATTCATAATGGCTATTGTTGAAGTCAAGGTTCCCCAGCTCTCCGAGTCGGTCTCGGAAGCCACGATGCTGCAGTGGAAGAAGAAGCCCGGCGAGGCTGTTGCTCAAGACGAAATTCTCATCGAAATCGAGACCGACAAGGTCGTCCTCGAAGTGCCGGCGCCCTCCGCCGGCGTGCTCGCACAAGTGATCTCGAACGACGGCGACATCGTCGTTGCGGATCAGGTGATCGCCAAGATCGACACCGAAGGCACGGCAGGCGCCGCTGCTGTCGAAGCTGAAGTGAAGCCGGCTCCCGTTGCCGCGCCGGCACCGGCCGCTCAGGCTGCATCCGCAACGGGTGCGAACACCGCTGCTTCGCCGGCTGCCGGCAAGCTGATGGCCGAGAAGGGTCTGGGCGCGGGCGACGTCGCCGGCACGGGCCGCGACGGCCGCATCACCAAGGGTGACGTGCTGACGGCTGGCGCACCGGCGGCCAAGGCTGCACCGGCACCGGCTGCCGCACCGAAGGCTGCCAAGCCGTCGCTGCCGGACGTCAAGGCGCCGGCATCGGCCGACCAGTGGCTGAAAGACCGCCCGGAACAGCGCGTGCCGATGTCGCGTCTGCGTGCGCGTATCGCCGAGCGTCTGCTCGAGTCGCAGCAAACCAACGCCATCCTCACCACGTTCAACGAAGTGAACATGGCGCCGGTGATGGACCTGCGCAACAAGTACAAAGACAAGTTCGAAAAGGAACATGGCGTGAAGCTGGGCTTCATGTCGTTCTTCGTGAAGGCGGCTGTTCACGCGCTGAAGAAATTCCCGCTGGTGAACGCGTCGATCGACGGTAACGACATCGTCTATCACGGCTATTTCGACATCGGTATCGCGGTCGGTTCGCCGCGTGGCCTGGTGGTGCCGATCCTGCGCAACGCAGATCAGCTGAGCCTCGCTGAAATCGAAAAGAAGATTGCTGAATTCGGCCAGAAGGCCAAGGACGGCAAGCTGTCGATCGAAGAAATGACGGGCGGTACGTTCTCGATCTCGAACGGTGGTGTGTTCGGTTCGATGCTGTCGACGCCGATTATCAACCCGCCGCAATCCGCCATTCTGGGCGTGCACGCCACGAAGGAACGCGCTGTGGTCGAGAACGGCCAGATCGTGATTCGTCCGATGAACTATCTGGCGCTGTCGTACGACCACCGGATCATCGACGGTCGCGAAGCAGTGCTGTCGCTGGTCGCAATGAAGGATGCGCTGGAAGACCCGGCGCGCCTGTTGCTCGACCTGTAATCGCCGGTTAGGCGGGCGTCGGCTTGTCATCGCGCAAGTCGACGCCATATAAGCAGCACGTCTCTAGCATTCCGCAGTACTGGACCGACGCGCGCCACGAAGCGTGGCCGCGCGTCGCTCCGTCATCAAAAGGATTGTCATGTCCAAAGAATTTGACGTCGTCGTGATCGGCGCCGGCCCCGGCGGTTATATCGCCGCTATCCGCGCAGCGCAGCTCGGCAAGACGGTCGCATGTATCGAAAAATGGAAGAACCCGGCCGGCGCGCTGAAGCTCGGCGGCACGTGCCTGAACGTGGGCTGCATTCCGTCGAAGGCGCTGCTCGCGTCGTCGGAAGAATTTGAAAACGCATCCCATCACCTCGCCGACCACGGCATTAGCGTGGAAAACGTGCAGGTCGATATCGCGAAGATGCTGGCCCGCAAGGAAGGCATCGTCGAGAAGATGACCAAGGGCATCGAATTCCTGTTCCGCAAGAACAAGATCACGTGGCTCAAGGGCCATGGCAAGTTCACCGGCAAGACGGACGCCGGCGTGCAGATCGAAGTCAGTGGCGAAGGCGAAACCGAAGTCGTGACGGCGAAGAACGTCATCATTGCAACGGGTTCGAAGGCGCGTCACCTGCCGAACGTTCCGGTCGACAACAAGATCGTCGCCGACAACGAAGGCGCACTGACGTTTGACTCCGTGCCGAAGAAGCTCGCCGTGATCGGCGCTGGCGTGATCGGTCTGGAACTCGGTTCGGTGTGGCGCCGTCTGGGCGCGGACGTGACGGTGCTCGAAGCGCTGCCGGAATTCCTCGGCGCGGCTGACCAGGCGCTCGCCAAGGAAGCCGCCAAGCAGTTCAAGAAGCAAGGTCTGGACATTCACGTCGGCGTGAAGGTCGGTGAAATCAAGACTACCGACAAGAGCGTCACGATCAATTACACGGACAAGGACGGCAACGCGCAAACGCTCGAAGCTGACCGCCTGATCGTGTCGATCGGCCGCGTGCCGAACACCGACAACCTCGGTCTCGAAGCCATTGGTTTGAAGGCGAACGAGCGCGGCTTCATCGACGTCGACGACCACTGCGCAACGGCTGTGCCGAACGTGTACGCGATCGGCGACGTGGTGCGTGGTCCGATGCTCGCGCACAAGGCTGAAGACGAAGGCGTGCTGGTTGCTGAAATCATCGATGGTCAGAAGCCGCATATCGACTACAACTGCATTCCGTGGGTGATCTACACCGAACCGGAAATCGCGTGGGTCGGCAAGACCGAGCAGCAACTGAAGGCCGAAGGCCGCGAAGTCAAGACGGGCCAGTTCCCGTTCATGGCGAACGGCCGCGCGCTGGGCATCAACAAGGCGGATGGCTTCGTCAAGATGATCGCCGACGCGAAGACCGACGAGCTGCTGGGCGTGCATATCATCTCGGCAAACGCATCGGACCTGATCGCGGAAGCCGTGGTGGCGATGGAATTCAAGGCGGCGTCGGAAGACATCGGCCGCATTTGCCATCCGCACCCGTCGCTGTCGGAAGTCATGCGCGAAGCGGCCTTGGCCGTGGACAAGCGCGCGCTGAACATGTAATCACGCGCACGCCTGACTGAACGCAACTCTGGCATCACCACGAAGGCGGGCGGGTTCACTCACTCCCGCCTTTCTTTTTGCAGCAACACAATGAACGTCACCGAATACTACGAAAAAGAACTGCAGACGCGGGGTTATCAATCGGACCCGGCGCAACGCGCGGCGGTCGACCGTCTGCAGCGGTGTTATGACGAGTGGGTCGAATACAAATCGCGCCGCTCGAACGCGTTCAAAAAACTGATCATCCACCCGGATCTGCCTCGCGGCGTGTACATGTGGGGCGGGGTAGGGCGGGGCAAGAGCTTCCTGATGGACAGCTTCTACATGATCGTGCCGGTGCAGCGCAAAACGCGCCTGCATTTCCACGAGTTCATGCGCGAGGTGCATCGCGAACTGGAAGAACTGAAAGGCACGGCCGATCCGCTCGACGAACTCGCGCGCCGTATCGCCAAGCGCTACCGGCTGATCTGTTTCGACGAATTCCACGTCTCGGATATCGCCGACGCGATGATCCTCTACCGTCTGCTCGACAAGCTGTTCGAGAACGGCGTGCAATTCGTGATGACGTCCAACTACGACCCGGACACGCTCTATCCGGACGGCCTGCATCGCGACCGCATGCTGCCGGCAATCGAACTGATCAAGTCGAAGCTCGACGTGATCAATGTCGACGCGGGGATCGACTACCGCAAGCGCACGCTGGCTCAGGTCGAGGTGTATCACACGCCGCTCGGCGCAGCCTCGGATAAAGCGTTGCGTGACGCGTTTTCACGCCTTGCCGCGGTTCCTGATGAGAGTCCAATTCTGCGCATTGAAAAGCGCGAGCTGAAGGCGCTTCGGCGCGCTGACGGCGTCGTGTGGTTCGATTTTGCGACGCTCTGCGGCGGTCCACGCTCGCAGAACGATTACCTTGAACTGGCGAGCCGTTTTCATGCTGTGATCCTGTCCGGCGTGCCGCAGATGTCGGTGCGTATGGCTTCTGAGGCGCGTCGCTTCACCTGGCTGATCGACGTGTTCTATGACCACAAGGTCAAACTGCTGATGTCGGCTGCGGTGCCGCCCGATCAGCTGTATCTCGACGGTCCGATGGCCAACGAATTCGCGCGCACGGTCTCGCGCATCGTCGAAATGCAATCGAAAGAATATCTCGACACGCCGCGCCGGATCGTCGACACGTCGCTGACTTAAGCCGCCGCGTGACGCGGGCGCGAATGCTTTTGCGATAGATCACGGTCCGCTCGTCGAAGAGGCGGAGTCCGAAGTCGTATTTTCAAGATTCGGATTGGTCTTATGTTCCGCCCGCGGACGACTGGATATCTTCTTTGTCATGGTTCTGACAAAGGAGAAGCCATGAATCCGTACCGTGATATCAATGATGAAGAATGGCAACGTGTTGCACCGTTGCTTCCTGAACTGCGTCCGCGTTCCGAACTGCGTGGCCGGCCGCTCGCCAACACGCGCTCCGTGCTCAACGGCGTGTTGTGGGTGATGTATAGCGGCGCGACCTGGTCCGCCATGCCGCGCAAATATCCGTCGTATCAAACCTGCCATCGCCGCTTCAAGGCATGGTATGAGTCCGGCGTACTCAAGCGCGTCATGGACCAGTTGTTCGGCGCAGCGAGCGAGGAACTCTGCAAGCTGATGGAAGCGCGCATGCGCACACATGTGAGCGCGGAACAGAAAAGCGTTGACGCAGAAAAGGTGCCCGCAGCAGCGCCTCCGGCGTACAGCCCGGCAGCGGTCAAGCCGTTACCGTCTTCGCCGTTCGCGTATACGTCGCCTTTCAAGCACGCTGCATGACAACTTCAACCAGCCAGACTCAAACAAAAAAAACGGCCGCACGATGGCGATCGTCGGCCATTTCTTCTGGTTCCATCCTGGCAGCAGATGCGGCCCTGATGGAACACTATCTTCGCGCGTCAGGCATCGGCGCCTGAACGGCAAGCTCCTTACTGCTGGCGAATCCAGGTCTGCGAGCGGCCCAGCAGCGAAACGCCGATGTAGCCACGCACCACCAGCTTGTTCCCACCGTCTTCCAGGTGCATCTTGCACTTGTAGACCTTGCCGTTTTCCGGGTCGAGAATTTGCCCGTGATCCCAGCCGTCACCGTCCTTTTTCATATCGTTGATGATCGTCATGCCGAGGATCAACTGGTCCTTGCGCGCGTCCGTGCATTCAGTGCAGCGGCGATCCGGTTGATCGTTCGCGCTGAGTCCCTTGACCACCTTGCCGCTCAGCGAGCCGCTGCTGTCCTGTGCAATTTGCACGAGTGCCTTGGGCTGGCCGGTGTGATCGTCGATGGTTTGCCACATGCCGACCGGGGAATCGGCCTGCGCCATTGCCGTGACGGCGCTAACGAGCAGCACGCCGGCGAGGGCGGCATGTTTGGCTGTGCGAAGCGCGATTGCGCGTGCGCGTTGAGTGAATTGCATCATTGTCTTCCTCCTTGATTAAAGACGGCGCGATCATGGTCGCGCGGCGTTATTGGCGTCTCGGGCGGTCTTCAGTTGCCGGCTGCCGTGATGCCTGGTATTGCCTCTCAGATTCAAATCGGCCACATCGGTGTCCGCCGTGTGCGGCCTGCGGCCTGGGTGTCGCGGGCCGCATACCGTCAGCGCAGAATACGTGAAAGTGCGCGTGTCGTTTGATAGTGGAACCTCTAATCAGGACGCGGCACTTTCGAACATCAGTTCAGCTGATACGAGAATGTTGCGTTGATGCGTGGGCTGCGCGACGCGCTCTCCACCGGCGCATCGCCGATCGGTTTGGCCACCGACAAATCCAGGCTGTAATACTTCGCGTCCGAGATCCGGAAGCCGAACGCAATCGATGAAAGCTTCGACGGCGAGGGCGTGCCTGCATGCAGATACACGCGCGCCATGTCGAACGAGACGTACGGTGTGAAGGTGCGCAGATAGGTGAAACCCGGCGTGAACGGCCGGTTGACTTCGAACATTGCGCCCCAGCCCGAATCGCCCGACGCCTCGCCCGGTTCATAACCCTGCGCAAAACGTTGCGCACCGAACGAGATCTGTTCCGACGTGGGCAGCGAGACGCCGCTGTACTGACCGGTCAACGAAACCGCGGTGCCGATCTTCAGCGGCCACTCGTTAGTTTGCGAAAAGCTTGCACCGGTCCGCACGAAGTTGATTGACGCCGGATTCGTGACCGGCGAGCCGGGAACGTTCGAGTCGCCGGATTTCGACGCACCCAGGATATCGAAAGCCTTCGCCACATTGATACTCGCGCGGCGCACCTGGCCGGTTTCCACGTTGGTGTAGTCTGCCTGCAGTTGCAGCACCCGCACCTGTGAGCGAAAGCCGATTTGCGCGCCGGTGTTGTGATTGTTGTAGCGATCTTCGTCGTGCGATGCATAGACCGAGGCCGTGCCGATCACGCTCTGCTTGTTGCTCAACAGGATCGGATACGCCAGCGAGCCGCCGACCTTATCGTTGATGACCGTGCGCTCGATAAAGGAGGGAAGGCCGGGATTGTCGGTGGGGTTGCCGCGATAGTGCGACGCGTCGATCTTCCCAGTCAGCCCATTGCTGCCGATCGGCACTGTGGCGTGCGCGGCGAGATAGGTGACGTTGTCGCGGCCCTTCGGCAGCAACGCAGACACGCTCAGCTGTTCGCCGAGCGCGGTCAGGCCGTTTTCGGTGGCCGTCAGCAGGCCTTGCACGCCGGGGTGATTGAAGTCGATGCCTGTGCTGAGATCGAACGGTTTGCGGTCCACGTTCAACTCGAGCGTGGTGGCGCCGTCGGTATTTTGCGGAGGCGCCACGTTGGCCGCGACTTTCACGCCGGGCAACAGACCTAGCACGTTGATGTAACGCTCAAAGGTGGCGCGCCGCAACGGCCGGTCGGCAACGATGTGGTCGGCGATCGCGCGAATCTTGTCTTCGACTGCGCCTGGCTTGCCCGTCACCTTGACTGCGGACACGTAGCCTTCGACCACCGTCACGCGCACCACGCCGTCGTCGAACGTCTGCGCGGGAATGAACGCGAACGAGAGCGCATAGCCGCGGTCCTGATACAGCTTCGTAACGCCGTTGGCGACCTGGATCAGATCGCCGATGGTGGTGTCTTTGCCGACGAGCGGCGTGAAGCGCTGCGCGACTTCGTCGAACGGAATGGACTTGACGCCCTCGACCTGAATCTTCGAAGGCGTCAGATGGCGGGCGAGCAGTTCCTGAAGCTGGGGCGCTTGCGGCGTGACCTGCATGGTCACGTTCGGGCCCTTGTCGGGCGCCTTGATCTGCGGCAGCGAATCGAGAGGATTGCCGCCGACGGTCGGGCCGGCTGGGCGTGACTGCGCGTGTGCTGCTACTTGCATCCCGCTTGCCGCGATCGCCGCGAGCAGGAGGGTCCATTTACTACTACTACCGTACCCGAGTTTCATCGGATTTTCCTCGTATGCCGTTCTTGTCTTGCGGACGCGCCGCCTGGCCGGGCTGGTCGCGATCGCTTATGTGTGGCTCGACGCATACTGCCATGCTTGCATGTATTACGTCACGTGCTCCGTGGGGCTTGAGCATTGGCTGCACAAAGCGCGGAGCACGTGATGACGCGGACTGCTTATGCGCCTTGCATAACGGGGCGTCCAACGGAACGCCTTGTATGCGCGGCATCAACGAGCGACTTATGCGGACTACTTATGGCTCACCGGCACCAGGCCGCCGAGCAGTGTCGTCAAGCCGCCCGTTGCACTGCCCGAGCCGCTCGTCGAACCTGCCGCCGAGCTGAGTGTTCCGGTCAATTGGCCGACGAGGGCGGTCACCGGCGCGAGCGGATTGCTGCCGTTGCTACCCGAGGCGCTGCTGGTGACACCGGAGAGCGCGCCAGTCAGCGTCGACAACGGATTCGATCCACTACCTGAGCCACCCAGCACCGACGTCAGCGAACTCAGCGGCGAGCCGCCCGAAGTCAGCGAGCTCAAGGGCGTGCCATTCAATGCCGGGGTCAGGCCGGCCAGCGGCGTGCCGCCGAGCAGCGTCGACACCGAGCCGAGCGGGTTGTTGCCGAGCCCGAGACTCGCGAGCGTGTTTTGCAGCGGGCCGAACGGGCTGCCGTTGGCAGGCGGCCCATTGACGACCGCCACATTGGTGCTGCCGACGAGGCTCGTAATCAAGCCGGGAATCGGATTCGCGCCATTCGGGCCGTTCGGATTGACGAGGCCGCCGGCGTTCGTCACCGTGTTGCCGAGCGAGCCGACCAGGTTGCCGAGGTCTGCGCCGAGCGGGTTGTTGGTTGCCGCGCCGACTTGTGTGCTGGTCGATTTCAACGTGCCGCCGATTTGCGCGAGCAGGCCGCCTACCGGCGCGCCGAGGCCGGTCTGCGTGCCGACCGTCTGCGTCACGAGTCCGACGGTCTGCACGATCGGTGTGATCGCGGTGCTGATCGGCTGAGTGACCTGCTGCACCGGCACGGAGGCCAGCGAATTGCCGAGCGTCACGCCACCGGCGTTCAGTGCGCCAGCGGTGGTGGAGAGAACCGTTGCCAGCGGCGTGGTGAGCGGCGACAGCGGCGCGAGATTGCCGGTGCCGAGGCCGCCGACCGCGGTGCTCAGACCTTGCACGACGCCGCTTGTCGAACTGACCACCGAGCCGAGTCCGGCGACCGTGGTGCCGACCGGATTGGAGGTCGTGCCGATTTGTCCGACGCCGCCGCTCACTGCGTCAGCGAGTGAATTCAGTGTGCTGCTGGTGCTCGACACCGCGTTGCCGAGACCTTGTGTGACCTGCGGGCTGAGGCCCGGGATGGTCTGCGAGGCGATCGTGTTGCCGAGGTCTTTGGTCGTCTGCGCGGCGGCGGTGGCGACGCCGGTGGTGCCCGACGACGTGCTGGTGGTCGGGCCGCCGCTGGTCGAACCCCCGCCGCTAGTGCCGCCGCCGGAGGATGCGCTCGGCGGCGCAGTGACGCCATTGCCGCCACACGCGGCGAGCAAGCCTGCGACTGCAACGGCGATCAGCGGTGCGCGCAACGACGACACTGTCGCGCACGCCGCATGGAGAGTAAAAAAACGTTGGCTGGACATAGGTGCTCCTCAGTGTCTTCTAGGTGTCGTATGCGTGGTTTGCGTGCGCCTGTGCAACGGGTGTCTGAGCGGCGCGGCTCAATTCATCCAGGTTCCGGCAGAGCCGGGGCACGGCTGTCGGGCCGCACTCCGGGTGCCAGTCGCTGCGCTTCTTTCGATAGCATTACTTACTTCTTCGTCAGGCCACCAAGCAGGCCACCGACGAGCGACGTCACCGGAGCGAGCGGGTTGCTGCCCGATCCCTTGCCGCTGGTGCTCGACAGCGAGAGGCCGGGGCTCGATGTGGTGGTCGTCGTGGTGGAAGGCGTAGCGGCCGCCGTTGTCGTGACGCCGCCGAGCGCGCCGGTGACGCTCGCCAGCAGGCCGGTAACCGGGGCGAGCGGGCTGCTGCTGCCGCCGGTCGCGCTGCTCAGGCCGCTCGTTACACTCGAGAGCAGACCCGTGACGGGTGCCAACGGGCTGCTGCCGCTAGATGCGCCGCCCAGACCGCCCGTTACGCTGCTGAGCGCACCGGTGAGCGGAGCGAGCGGGCCACTGCTGGTGCCACCGGTCAAGCCGCCGAGCACGCTGGTGAGCGGAGCGAGCGGGCCGCTGCTGGTGCCGCCCGTCAGGCCGCCGAGTACGCTGGTGAGCGGAGCAAGCGGATTACCGCCCGTGCTGCCGGTGAGCAGGCCACCGACTGACGCGACCGTGGTGCCGGTGTCCGTCACCGTGTGACCCAGAGCAGCCGTGATCGGATTGCCGCCCGTTGCACTGATCAACGTGCCGGCCTTACCGAGGCCGCCGCCGAGAGTGCCGAGCAGGCCGTTCAGCGGTGCGCCGAGGCCGGTCGTGTTACCGACCGTCTGCGTGGTCGCCGCGACCATCGACGTGATCGGCGTGATCGCGGTGCTGAGCGTTTGCGTGATTTGCTGGACCGGACCCGTCGAGAGCGCGGTGGTGAGCGTGCTGCCGCCGTTGGTGACTGCGTTGCCAAGCGTATTGACGACGCCGCCGAGCGGCGTGGTGATGGCTGCCAGCGGCGCGAGCGGACCGCTGCCGAGGCTCGTCACGAGGCTGCCCGCTTCTGTCACTGCGCCGCCGACATGACCGACCACGCCACCGAGGCTCGAGACCGTCGTGCCGACCGCGTCGCCGCCGGTGCCGAGCTGGCCGAGCCCTTGTGATACGCCGGTGCCGAGCGTGGAGACCGCCGAGCCGACTTGTTGGACGATGCCGCCGGCGGCCTGGGTGGTTTGCGCGCTGACGCCGGGCAGGCTTTGCGAACCGATCACGCTACCGATGCTCGAGACCGTCTGGCCGAGATCGTTGACCACGCCGCCGCCGTTGCCGACGACCGTGCCGAGCGCGTTCGCCACTGGCGTCGTGCCGGTTCCCGTTCCTGTTCCGGTGCCCGTACCTGAGCCGCTTCCCGATCCGTTGCTGCTGGTGTCGGTGCCGGAACCGCCTGAGCCCATCGAACCGCTTCCGCTGCCCGTGGTGGTGGAAAGCGCGCCGCCGGAGGAGCCGCTACCGCTGCCGCCAGTGCCGGCACTTAGGGTTCCGGAGCCCCCGCAAGCGCCGAGAGAAAGCATTGCTGCCACGCTGGTGGCAATCAGGGTTGTTCGAAGTGTGGTGTTGGCCGTTTGAATGTTCATGTCGCCCTCGCATCGCATGTGTTTTTGGGTGTTGCTGCGTGCCTTCCTCTGCATGAGCCGTGCCATTTCGACTGAATAATGCAGAAGATTTTTTTGCAATGGGGCTTAAAGCCATATGTGATATGGCTTTGCGATGAATTGATGGAGTGTCTGCTAACCCAGATATAGCGCGAGAAAATGAATTCGCTAAACGTTTGCGATGGCTGCGTAACGTAACGAGGCGCGCGCGCCGTTACGAAACACGGCGTAACGCAGGCGCAGCGGGAGGTCCCCGGACGCTTGAAACGTTCTGTTCAAACAAATAATTAGTGCAGCGAATCTAACTCATGGTTATTCCTATGTGCTGCAACGCACGAACAGCCGTTAACCTGAGTACGACGCTAAAACGCATATGGTGTCGCGCTAAGGGCAGCGGACAATTGCTTAAATATGATTGTTCGGCTATAAAACCCGAAAGCATCACGGATTGACGAGGGAGGTGCGTAATCGAACAGACAGCTCATAGACCTCTGTTTTATTGAAGCCGGCTGCAAGGCGGTGCTTCCGCAGCGCAACACGCAGGACCAGGAATGAGAGACCAATGGTCCGCAGCGCTGAAGACTCCGCCATCCGAAGCAGCACGTAAACAAACGAAATAAATGAAAGTCCGAGGGTAAAAATGAAAAAGTTCACACAACGCTTCCTGAGAGATAACAAGGGCGTGACGGCCATCGAGTATGGTTTGATCGCGGGGTTGATGACGGCAGCACTTGTCATTGCGGTCGGCTCCATCACCGGTGCGCTTAAGACCTCATTCGCAGCCATCGCTGCCTTGCTATAGGTAACTTAAGGGTCTGGCGGCGGCAGTTCCTGTAGGTGAAATTGAGGCGGGACAGGTTCTATCCGGTTAGTCTCGCGCACTTCTGGAACAAGGCCAGTTGAGTTTTCAGTGCGGACTGCTTATGCAGTCCGTACTGATATGTCTCGCCCGTCGAGTCCATTATGAATTTACCAGTCGCCGACATTCTATTTGTCGCGTGGGCCGCCGCCATTGCTATATGTGATTGCCGCAGCCGACGCATTTCCAATTCGCTTGTCGTTTTTGGTTTAGCGGCGGCATTTGCGTGCGCGCTATTCCAGTGCAGCCCTTTTAATATTTCGGCCGGACAGGCAGCGTTGGGTGCCGTCGTCGGGCTGGTCGCGTTGCTGCCGTTTTTTGCGCTAGGCGTAATGGGTGCTGCCGACGTCAAGGTTTTCGCCGCGCTAGGTGCCTGGTGCGGTATGCATATGCTGCTCGGCATCTGGATCGCTGCGAGCCTTGCAGCCGGGATGCATGCGCTCTGGCTACTCGTCACAACCCGCACGCGACTCGCTACGATCGTGCGGCACGCTGGTCCGACTTTCGAGGTGGGTGGTAAAGCATCGACCCCCTATGCGGCGTGTCTGACAGTGGCGGCCTGTGCATGGCTGGCGCTGCAAATGTCCACAGGTGTGCTGCGATGAGACCTTCCACGACCCGGTCCATGATTCCACAGAAAGGGCTCGCGCTTGCGCACCGCCAACGTGGCGCCACGGCTGTGGAATTCGCGCTGGTATTCCCGTTGTTCTTCGCAATCGTCTACTTGATCATCACTTTCAGCGTGATGATGGTAGCCCAGCAGAACCTGACACTGGCGGCCGAAGAAGGCGCGCGCGCCGCGCTGAATTACCAGCCCAACACGTCTTTGCAAAGCGCGCTTACCAATCGCGCCGCGGCAGCCTGCGTCGCGGCCCAGGCGGTAATGGCTTCGATCGTCAGCGCCGCGACCTGCACGTCGACTGCGAGCGCCTGCAGTCCCAGTAACGGGATGCAATGTGTGCAAGTCGCAATGGCTTACGACTATCAGAAACACCCAATCGTGCCGTCGATAGTAATTCTGGATATCCCGCTGCCGAAGACGCTAACGAGCAGCGCGACGGTCCAACTCAACCCGGAGAATATTCAGTGACGCACGCGCTGATCCTCAGCTTTTCTGTCCGTCAACGCGCGTGTGAACGCTCGGGCTATAGAGCATCGTTCAATCGAAGCAGCGAGTCATCATGCCGAATCTGACCAAAATTATCGCCGGTGTGCTGATCGCGGTCGCGTTGCTGCTCGGCCTGTTTGCCTGGACGCTGTCACGCCGCCCGGCGCCAGTGGCCGTCACGGCCGCCACGCAAGCCACTTTTCCGGTGGTGGTGGCGACCCGCACGCTGCCTGCCGGCAAGGCAATTACCGTCGACGCTTTGCGCGTGCAGTCGCTGCCGATCAATCCGAACGGCGCTTTCACCGATCCGGCCCAGTTGACGGGCCGTGTGCCGAATGCGGATATCAGCGTGGACTCGCCGGTGCTGGAAACGCAACTGTCGTCGGGGCTGGCGGAGCGTATCGAACCGGGTGAGCGCGCCCTTGCGGTCCGCGTTGACGAAAGCAATGCGGTGGCCAACCGGCTGCGGCCCGGCAATTTCGTAGACGTGTTTTTTACGCTCAAGCGCGATAACGCCGGCGTCGGCAACTCCGAAGTCGACCGTACCCAGACGCGTCTGCTCATGTCGAAAGTCCGTGTACTCGCGTTCGGTAATGCGACTGCGAGCGGCGACACCGCGGGCGATCCGAACGGCATGGTGCGCACGGCGGTACTGGCGGTGCCGGTTGCAGATGTCGACAGGTTGACGCTGGCGGAGAGTGCTGGCCGGCTGGTCTTCGCGCTGCGCAATCCGAAAGATGCCGAAGTGGCTGACGAAAGCGTTTTTCCCGCGCAGCCAGGCGTGCTGAAAACTTCCGCGCATCCCGGCTCCGGCGATGTGCTGCAGAACTCGACGAAGGCTGCGGCCGGCGTTGCACTCGACACCTTGTCTGGCGTTGGCAACCTGCCGGGTGTCGCGCCGCGGTCCGCACCGGCGCCGCATATGGCGGTTGCGCCGACCCGCGTCGCAGGCAGTACAAACAGTACAAAAAGCGGTATCGAAGTGATACGGGGTGGGCGCGCCGAAACGGTCGCCTGGTAGCAGTTTTAGGGAGCGGGCGGCCGGACGCGTCCATGACTACATGACAAAACGGATTTTTGCATCAGGAACGACGGCGTACGTCGGATGTGCGTTGTTGATTGCGTCAAGCGCGGCGCACGCGGCCGATTCTACCCAGCATGCGCGGAAGGCGCGCCCGGCACAACCTGCCTCGTCGGCCGAACCTGCGCAACTGGCGGTCGGGCAAACCATCGGACTGACGGTCGGCGGCCAGCAACAGGTGGCGACAGGCCATGTGCTACAGCGCATTGCACTCGGCGACCCCTCGGTGGCCGACGTACTGATCATGAAGGGTAGTGGCCGTGGTGGCGTGCTGCTGGTCGGCAAGGCCGCGGGAACCACGAGTTTGATGCTGTGGGAGCGCGGCCGCGATACGCCATTGACGTATACGGTGAACGTCATTACCCAAGCGGCGGCTTCGCTGCTTGGCCCGGATACCCCGAGTGTCAAGGTGCTCGGCGGTACTGCGCTGATGTCCGGTTCGTCGGCGACGATGGAAGCGCATCAGCGCGCCGTCGTTGCGGCGGAGGGATCGCTTGCAAAGGATGCCGCAGCGGGCAAGGGCGGTGCAGCGGCGAAAGACGGCGCGGTGTTCGATACGTCGACGGTCGCCAGCCGTGCCGTAGTGCAGGTCGATGTGCGCGTCGTCGAATTCAGCCGTTCTGTGCTCAAGCAGATCGGCTTCAACTTCTTCAAGCAGAACAACGGTTTCACGTTCGGCTCGTTCGCGCCATCGGCGCTGACCTCGGTTTCGGCGACGGCGGGGCAGGCGCCCCAGTTCACCAGCACGACGCCGCTGTCGTCGGCGTTCAATCTGGTGTTCAACTCGGCGACCCACGGCTTGTTTGCCGACCTGAGCCTGATGGAAAGCAACAATATGGCCCGTGTGCTGGCTGAACCGACGCTCGTCGCGTTGTCCGGACAGAGCGCAAGCTTTCTCGCCGGCGGCGAAATCCCTGTGCCGGTGCCGCAAGGGTTAGGAACGACCTCGATCGAATATAAGCCTTACGGCATTGGTCTCACGTTGACGCCGACCGTACTGGGCCCGCAACGCATCGCGCTGAAAGTGGCGCCGGAGGCGAGCCAGCTCGACTTCGCGAACGCAGTGACGATTAGCGGCGTGTCGGTGCCAGCGTTCACGACACGGCGCACGGACACCACGGTCGAACTCGGAGACGGCGAGAGCTTTGTAATCGGCGGGCTGGTTGACCGCGAGACGACGTCGAATATATCCAAGGTGCCCTTGCTGGGTGATCTGCCGATCATCGGCACGTTCTTTAAGCAACTGAGCTACCAGCAGAACGAGAAAGAGCTGGTGATCATCGTGACGCCGCATCTGGTGTCGCCGTTGGCGAAGGCGGCGCCTGTACCGTCGACGCCGGGCGAACAGTCCGAACAGCGCAACGGTCCGGTGTGGCGCTCGCTGGTCGGCGGATTCGTCGCGGGCGATGCAGCGCCGGGGTTTTCGAAATGAAGGCGCCGAAGCTTCGCTTGACGCGCGCGGTAACCGGATTACGCGAAGCAAACAGACGCACGCGCACATGGCCTGTGCGCGGCAGTATGCAGTACGACGCGGCGGCCTGGCTGCCGATGCCGCAAAAGGATGTCCAACATGAACGCGAGAACGCATTCATTGACTGAACGGGCGGTCACCGATTATTTCGTGTTTGCGTCGCTAGCCGACGAACACGTGCATTGGCTCGCCGAAACTCTGGTGGGTGCAGGCGTGGTCGAAGCGGTCACGCTCGACCCGGCAATGCTCATGCAACGCATTGGCGTGCTGAACCCGTCGCTGGTGTTCGTCGACTTTTCGGGCGGCCGCGCCGCAGCGGCGAGTGCTGCCGCGAGCGCGGTGCGCAGTGCCTATCCTGGTATGCAGATCGTCGCGATCGGTTCGCTCGCCGAGCCGGAAAGCGCACTGGCTGCGTTGCGTGTCAGCGTGCGTGATTTCATCGATCTGTCGGCGCCCGCTGAAGAGGCCCTGCGCATCACGCGGCAGGTGCTGGACAACCTGGTCGAACCGGTCAGCCGTCATGGACACGTGACCGCACTGCTTGGGGCGCGCGTCGGTATGGGTGTGAGCACGCTGGCCGCGAATCTCGCGGTAATGTTGCAGCGGCGCGACGTCGCGAAAGGGCGGCAAGCTGCCTTGCTCGATCTCGGCTTGCCAGCGGGCGACGGCTCGTTGCTCCTGAATACCCGCAGTGAATTCAATTTCGTAGAAGCCGTGCGTAATCTGCGCCGCTTCGATCAGACCTTCGTGCATACCGCGCTATCGCACCACACGAGTGGCCTCGCGCTCACGACGCTACCGCCTAATCTTGCCGATATGCGCGAGGTGTCGTATTCGTCGTCGATTGGTTTGCTGAACCGGCTGCGGGCGTTCTTTGATCAGCAGATCGTCGATCTGGGCGGATTCAGCAATGTCGAATTCATCGCGCATGTCGTGCAGGCTGCGGACGAAACGTGGTTGTTGTGCGATCAGGGTGTCGCCTCGATCGTATCGGCAGTTGGTGTGCTCGACGCATTGCGGGAAGAGGGCGTCGATACCGCCAACGTGCAGTTGGTCGTCAACAAATTCGACAGCGACCTCGGGCTAGCCGCCGCGCAGATCGCGCAGCGTCTGGAGATTCCGTTGCTGACGACGTTGCCGGAGCGGCGTGTAGCGCTCGGCCAGGCCGTCAATCAAGGGCATCTGCTGGCGGACACCACGGCACGCGACCCCTATGTGCGTGCGTTAGAACCGTTGATTGAACGGCTCGGTGGCGCGGCGAGAACAGCCGCGCAGCCAGGCGGAAAATCCGCGCTTAGTGCGCTCAAGCGCTTCATTCCATCCACTCAAAAGCGGTCATAAACGATGGCAAAAGAGATTGAATTTGCCGACGACGCGCCTTCGTTCGCGCATAGCCAGCAGTTCCAGGACATCAAGAATGCTGCGCACGAACATCTGCTGACGCGTATCGAGGAACTTGGCTCGGAGTTCGGCCGCTGGTCGCGTAACGCGATCAACCAGTTCGTCGATCTGGAGATGGACAGCTTTGTACGGCTGCGCCGGATTCCGATCAACGAAGGCGAAGTGCGGTTGATCGCCGAGGCGCTGACCAAAGAACTGGCGGGATTCGGCCCAATCGAAGATCTGCTCGCCGATCCGGCCGTCGAAGATATTCTGATCAACGGCTACAACGACGTGTATGTGTCGCGTCACGGGATCCTCACGAGGATTCAGGTACGTTTCGCCGACAACGCCCACTTGTTGCGTATCGTGCGGCGCATTCTCGCACCGATCGGACGACGCCTCGACGAATCGAATCCGATGGTCGATGCGCGTTTGCCGGACGGCGGTCGCGTGAATGTGGTGATCGAACCGTTGTCGATCGACGGGCCGATCGTCTCGATCCGCAAATTCCGCAAGGACCCGCTGCGTCCCGATGATCTGCTCGCGAACGGCACTTATAGTCCCGAAGTCGGTGCGCTGCTCGAAGCAGCGGTGGCGGCTCGCTGCAACGTGCTGGTGTCGGGCGGCACGAGTTCGGGCAAGACCTCGCTTCTGAACGCGCTCGCGTTCCACATTCCGGAGCCGGAGCGGGTTGTGACGATCGAGGACACCGCCGAACTGTCGCTGAACCATCCGCACGTGGTGCGGCTGGAAAGCCGTCCTGGCGGTTTCGACGGCGCGGGCCTCGTGACGATTCGCGACCTGCTGCGCAATACCTTGCGGATGCGCCCGGACCGCATCATCGTCGGTGAAGTGCGCGGCGGTGAGGTGCTCGAAATGCTGCAGGCGATGAATACCGGCCACGACGGTTCCATGGGCACGGTCCACGCAAGTTCGCCGCGCGAGTGTCTGTACCGGCTGGAAATGCTGGCGGGCTTTGCTGGCTTCCAGGGCACCGAATCGAGCCTGCGCCGCCAGATTGCCAACGCGATTGACTTCATCGTGCAGATCGGGCGCCTCTCGAATGGGCGCCGGCGGATTCTGTCGATCACCGAAGTGACGGGTCTGTCAGACAACATCATCGCGACCCAGGAACTGTATCGCTACGAGCCGATCGCGACGGCAGAGGGAGACGAACTCGATAACTGGGTGTCGCTGGGTATCCATCCGCACTCGTCGAAACTGGCGCGTTTCCGTCAGGCCCTGGGCGGTTCGGTGCAAGGCAATGCGTTCGGTAACGCGGGCTTCGGCGGCGGTGGTTTCGGAGGCGGTGGCACAGGCGGCTTCGGCGGAGGCTTCAATGTCTAGCTCGGTGCTGGTCTTCGCGGCGCTCGCGCTGCTGTGCGCAGCAGGCGCGTTACTGCTATTGCAACGCAGCGCACAACGTAAAGACCAGATGAGCGCCGAACGCTTCATCGATAGCCGCATGGCGTCGGGCACGGTTGGCGCGGGCGGTCCCGTGGCCAGCCCCCGCGTGGCGCCGTCGCGCGCCGGATTGCCCCTCATGGCAGCGCCACAGACGCCGCAGGCCGATGCCGGCTGGTTCGGCCGCGTGCGCTATCTGAAAGCGCGTGGCAGCTTCACGTTACAGCACGCGATGGCCAGTGCGGGCATCAACCACGCGCGGGTGCCGGCCATCCTGGTGGGGACGTTCGTGCTGGTGTTGTGTATCTGGGCTGCGAGTGTCGGTGGGGTGTTGGCCGCCGCTGCCGTCCTGGTTACGTGCGGGGCGTTTATCTACTTTCTGGTGACGATGCGCGCTAACAAACGCCGTCAACAGATTGTGCGGCAACTGCCGCTGTTTCTCGACGGTATCGTTCGACTGATCACGCTCGGCAACAGCGTGCCGGCTGCTTTTCAAGCATCTTTGCAAACCACGGAAGCGCCGCTGCGCGAATGTCTCGACCACGTCTCGCGGATGTTGCGCACCGGCGTCGAAATCGATCGTGCGCTCTCTCACGTTGCAGTGATCTATAACGCGCGCGAGCTCGAGCTGGTCGGTGCGGTGCTGCGTCTGTCGGTCAAATACGGCGGCCGTGCCGACGTGATGCTCGACCGGATGTCATCGTTCATGCGTGATCTCGAACAGGCTGAACGTGAGCTTTCCGCGATGTCGGCGGAAACTCGCATGTCGTCGTGGGTACTGGGCTTACTGCCGGTAGGCATTGGCGGCTTCCTGATCTTGTCCAATCCGGAATATTTCGCGTCGATGTGGTTTGACGCGACCGGCCGCAACGTCGTCTACCTGGCGTTCGCGTTGCAGGCGCTGGGCTCCTATTTGCTGCATCGAATGGCAAGGCTGAGGAACTGAAGATGGAAGCTCAACACGTTGCCGCCATCGCGCTTGCTCTCGCGGCACTCGGCCTGCTGCTGATTGCAGCGCTGCTGGTCGTGCGTCTCTCGGCGGCGCGGCGTAGCGAACGCACGTTGACGCATGCCCTCGACGAGCGTGCGCTGCAGAGCGCGGCGCTTACCGCCGCGGCGCGTGGCGGTGAGCGGGCGGACACCGCCGCCCCTGCCCGAGGTGGCCAGCCCGCAGGCTGGAAGCGCCTGTTCGAGCGTTTCGCACACGCCGGGGTACGTTGGCTCGATACACCGCTCGGTCGGCAGATCGTCGCCGAGGAAGACCGCCGTCTGCTCGAACAATGTGGGTTCGTCGACACGCGCATGCGTGGCCTGTTTCTGATGGCTCGGATCCTGGGCATGGCCATACTGCCATTGGTGGCCGGCATGCTCGCACGCGATCATGTTTCGGGGTCGACGTGTGTGGTCATTATTATTGCGGCCACCTTGGCCGGTTTCATGGTGCCGAAGATTTACGTGGCGCGTCGCGCCAGCCGGCGTCGCAACGGCGTGATTGAGGAATTGCCGCTGATGGTCGATCTGCTGCGTCTGCTGCAAGGCGTTGGTCTCTCGCTCGATCAGAGCCTGCAGGTGATGGTGAGCGATTTCCGTACGGTACTGCCGGTGCTGTCTCATGAGCTGGAAATTGCGCAGCGTCAGTTCGCGGCCGGCCGCCCGCGCGACCAGTCGCTCAATCGCCTTGCGGCGAGCTATGACAACGAGGATTTGCGTGCGGTGGTGCGACTGCTGATACAGGTGGACAGGCACGGGGGCGCGGTGCAGGAACCGCTGAAACTGTTCGGCGATCGCTTGCGCGAAGCACGTCGCGCGATGCTGCGTGAACGCATTGGCCGCCTCACTGTGAAGATGACCGGGGTGATGATCGTCACGCTATTGCCGGCCCTGATGATCGTCACAGCCGGGCCGGGCGTGCTTGCCGTCACGAAGTCGCTGCACTCGACGCAACGCTGAGGATTTTGCAATGACTCACAGTTTTTCGACCGGGTACCGGAATCGCATCAAGCCACGAGGCGTGCGCGTGGCGGCCTTGTTGTCGGTATCTCTGGGGGTGTCGATATGGTTTGGCGGGTGTGCGTCGAAGGATCTCGGGTATGGCGTAGGCCCGCAAGCCGAGCGTGCGGCGCTCGCCCAGCAAGCCAACCGCGACCCCGCACCGGATACGCCGGGGATGTATCTCGGGCTGATCGATCAAATGCAGTCGCAGGGACTTTACTACGCGTCGCTCGCGCATATCGACGCCTATGAAAAGCAATACAGCGTGACGCCGGACACGCTTCTGCTGCGCGCTGATGCGCTGCGAATGACCGCTCAACCCGCGGCCGCGGCGACCGCTTACACGCAATTGCTGAAGACGCCGCTGGCGGCGCGGGGTTATCGCGGTCTTGGTTTGCTCGCCGGCGGGGCGGGCGATTTCGCGCGCGCCGCGCAGGAGCTGGAGCAGTCGGCGCAACTCGCGCCGACCGACGCGGTGACCTTATCGGATCTCGGCTATGCACGCATGCGCAACGGCGATGTAAGCGGAGCGCGCGTGCCGTTGATGCAGGCGGCGCAACTCGATCAGAACAATCCGAAGATCGTTAGCAATCTCGTGCTGTTTCTGCTTGCCAACGGGGAGCAGGCGCAGGCGCTGGCGGTGATGAATCAGCAGAAGCTGGCGCCGGAAGTGCGCGCGGCGATTCGCGGCGACGCGGCCAAGGTGGCCGTGGCGGAGCGCGCGCAATCGCAATCTTCAGCGCCGCCGCTGCAGTCAGGTGGACCGGCCGGCGCTATGGCTAGCGCGCAGGGAATCGAGCCGGCACCGCGCTTGTTGCAGCGGTTCGCGCAGTGAGCAACGGCGCAATCAGGGGAAAGAATATGAAAAGCAAACAGATGGAACGGGGTTGCATGGGATCAGTGGCACGTATTGTCATGGGTGCGGGCCTCGCGTTCGGCTTGACCGCAGGTCTCGCCGACGTGGCACTCGCCCAGACCGGCACATCGACGGAGACGGCGCCGGCTGCGAGCGAAATCGGCCATTCGGCGCGGGCCTGGATCAATCTGCAGAGCAGCAACGCGGAAGCTGCACCTGCGCTGCCAATGCTGGGAGCGGAAGCGGGCCTTGCGTACCGTCGTTACCTGGAATCGTTCAAGAGCAAAATTCCCGATCTTTACGAATCGGCATTGGGTTCTGGCGGCAACGGCAGCAGTGGCTCGCAATTCGGCTCTGGTTCGAGCGGCAGTAGCGGTGAGCGATGACATGCCCGGACGTCAATTTTCAGCGGTCCTAGCCAGACGCAGGGCGTGTGCCGGCTACGCACGTCGTGCGGGCGGTGCGGGCATGTTTGCGCCGCGCCGGCAGCGTGGCACGGCCGCGGTGATGGCCGCAATTTTTCTGAGTCTGGCGGTCGCGGCGCTCGGTGCACTCGATGTCGGCAATACGTACTATGCGCGCAGGCAGTTGCAGCGCACGGCGGATCTGGCGGCGATGGCGGGTGTACAGGTGATCAGCAGTCCCGCAGGATGCTCGACGGTAACGACAGTCGCGCAGCAGAATGCAACGGCCAATGGATTCACTGCAGACGGATCCACCAAAACGCTCACGACTACGTGCGGACGTTGGGATACCAGTACCAGCACTTATTTCGGCACGAGCGGTAATCCACTCAACGCGGTGCAAGTCAAGGTCACGCAGCAAGTACCCTATTTGTTCCTCGGACCGTCGCGTAACGTGACCGCGACTGCTACCGCGCTGGCGTCGAACATTGACGCGTTCTCGCTCGGTACCGGCATCGCCGCGATCAACACGCAACAATCGGCGCTGCTGAACGCGATCCTCGGTGGCTTGCTGAAGACCAGCGTATCGCTGAGTATCGGCGATACGCAAAGTCTCGCTTCGGCACATATCAAGCTTTCTGATCTGATGGTGGCGCTAGGTGCATCGTCGATGCAAGGCCTGCTCGCGACCACTGTGACCTATCAGAACCTGATGCTCGCGATGGTCACTGCGTTGCAAGCCGGCGGTGATACCGTCAACGCGGCGATTCTGCGAACGCTGGCCGTTGCGATTCCTGGCGGTCAGAACATCACTATCGGCGATGGCGGTCAGTCCGCCCCGGGGCTGCTCGCGCTGGGGCTCGCCAATCCGAATGCCGCGGCGACGGCGACGATCAATGCGTTCGATGCGTTGATGGTTGCCGCGCAGATCGCGGAGCGTCCGGATCCAACGACCGGCAATACGCCGGTGATCAATGTGACGGCGGGCTTGGCCGGTGTGGCGGGTATTTCGTTGCAGGTCATCCATCCGCCGGTGCTGGCAGTGGGTGAGGGCGGTACGGTAGGCACCGGAGCGAATGCTGTGGCCCGCACGCAGGCGCGGACGGCGGTGCTCAATGCGACCGTCAATTTGATGCCTGTTACGTTTAAGCCATTCGGATTGAATCTGCTTCTCGGCTCGATCACGGTCGCTGCGCTCAATACGCCGATCATGCTCTCGTTGACGAGTGCGCAAGGAACGGCGACCTTGAGTTCGGTCGATTGCGAGTCGAGTAAGGCGGCGACTACCGCCACCATCCAGGTTATTCCGAGCATTGCAACCGTCTGCCTGGGCGCGAACGCGTCTTGCGGCGGCACGATCAACGTGGCGGACGTCACGCTCTGGACTCTCCTGACTGGCACAACCGAACTTACGAAGATTGCGCTGAGCGGCACAGGACAACTTTCTCTGGGGGCGCCGGCCGCGCAGCCAGTGACGTTCAACGGCGCATCCGGTAGTTTCGATTCTTCGGTTACGGTCAATTCGAATGCGGTCGGCACCGATGCGTCGACGCTTACCGCACAACTTCTTAAAGCATTGCCCGGCCTGCTGCAGGTAACAGTTGCGGGCCTCGATTTGACGACGGTCATCCAGCCTTTGCTGGCAGGGGTCGCTCCGGTTCTATCGACTGCTCTCCAGCCTGTTTTCGGTCTGCTCGACACTGTCCTCGTTCCGACGCTTTCACTGCTGGGCGTACAAGTCGGCACTGCCACGGTCCACAATATGTCGCTGACATGCGGCGTCTCGCAACTGGTCAACTAGCGTAACCAAGACAAGATGAGAACCAACCCCAAAATCGAGGAACTCGATATCTACGTCTGGGAAGGCAAGGCCGACATCGTCGACCGGGTCGCGCGCTGCATGGCGAGCTTCGACGTCGAAGTGATCCGTGCGGACGATATCGCGATCTCGCCTGAGCGGACCGCGCTGCGGCCGTCGCTCGCGATCATCAGCGTGTCGGTGATCGACAGCGGCGCACTGCTCATGCGCGACTGGCAGGCCGCGCACGGCATTCCCGTCGTGTGGGTCGGCGCCGCGCCGCGCGACCATGATCCGGCGACTTACCCGTCCGACTACTCGCACATCCTCCCGCTCGACTTCACCTGCGCCGAATTGCGCGGCATGGTCATGAAGCTGGTGCTGCAATTGCGCGCGCACAGCGCCAAGACGCATGAGTCGGATGCGATGATCGCCAACTCGGAGTGCATGCAGGCGCTGCTGCACGAAGTCGACACGTTTGCCGACTGCGACACGAGCGTGCTGGTGCACGGCGAAACCGGCGTCGGCAAGGAGCGCATCGCGCAACTGCTGCACGAAAAACATACCCGCTACGGCCAGGGGCCGTTCGTCGCGGTGAACTGCGGCGCGATTCCGGACGGTTTGTTCGAATCGCTGTTCTTCGGCCACTCGAAAGGCTCGTTCACGGGCGCGGTGGTCGCGCACAAGGGCTACTTCGAGCAGTCCGACGGCGGCACGCTGTTCCTCGACGAAATCGGCGATCTGCCGCTCTACCAGCAGGTCAAGCTGCTGCGCGTGCTCGAAGACAGTGCGGTCACGCGAATCGGTTCGGCCACGCCTGTGAAGCTCGATTTCCGGCTGGTGGCGGCAACCAACAAGCATTTACCGCAACTGGTCAAGGACGGCACCTTCCGCGCCGATCTTTACTATCGGCTTGCAGTGATCGAGTTGAAGATTCCGTCCCTCGAAGAGCGGGGCGCGGTCGACAAGATTGCGATCTTCAAGGCGTTCATTGCGCAGATCGTCGGCAGCGAGCGTCTTTCCGCGTTGCCGGACCTGCCGTACTGGCTCGCCGACGCGGTGGCCGACACCTACTTCCCCGGCAACGTGCGCGAGCTGCGCAACCTGGCCGAGCGGATCGGCGTGACGGTGCGTCAGATCGGCGCGTGGGACGCGGCGCGCCTGCAGCGGCTGCTCGCGCTTGCGCGCACCAGCCAGCCGGTGCCGGCGGAGAGCGCCGCTGAGGTGCTGGTGGATCGCAGCAAATGGGACATGGCCGAGCGCAATCGCGTGCTGGCCGCGCTCGACGCAAACGGTTGGCGCCGGCAGGACACAGCCCTGTATTTGGGGATCAGCCGTAAGGTTTTGTGGGAGAAGATGCGTAAGTACCAAATTTTTGATGAAGAGCCCGAAACACGCGAAAGTGAGTAATAATGAGACGGTTGTACTAAAACAAAAACTGTTCAAGCAGGATTTACATGGACCGAAAGTCGAAACTACGGCAGATTGCCCTGGCAGCATTCATCGCGATGGGGGCCGTGCAGGGCGTGAATGCTCAGGCTCTGCCGGATAGCGGGTCGAGCGCTGGCGTCGTTTCCCAGCCGGGCACGACAACGGCGTTGCCGTCCACTCAGGCGCAGACAAGCGCCTTGACGCCGGACGAAGCCAAGCAGTCTGCAGCGGGCAATGTGGCGGAATTGCAGCAGATGATCCGGGGTTCGGACCTGAGCGAATTGCGCACGACATACAACGGCAGCTATGGAGCGAGCTTGCTGTTTTATGGCAAGGAGATGACGTACTACGTGGCGTTGTTCCGGCAGAAGAACTTCTGGCGCGTCATCAAGACGCAGGACGCCACGCGTGCGGACATGATCTACAAGGATTTTGTGCGTCAGACGCTGCAACTGTCGGACGTCGAGATTCGCCGCACGCAGCTGGAAGCGCAGAAGGCGTTCACGGAGCGGATGATCGCGTTGTCGCAGGACCGCGCCAACCGCTTGCAGGCCGACCTCGACGTTGCGCATCAGCAGCAGACGATTGTCGCGAACCAGCAGCAACAGACCCGCGCCGAAACAACGGCACTGGCACAGCAGAAGGCTGCCGCGCAAGACCAACTGCGCGCCGCACAACGCCAGGTCCGCGAACTGCAGCGCCAACTGGAAACCGGCCTGCCGTCGCATTGACCGCGGGAATACCGGAAGATGGGCGGGCAAGGCGGCTTTGAAAGCGCCGCCCACCCCATCGAGAGAACAAACGGCGCACAAGCCGAACAAAAAACTAGACGTACAAGCCGCCTAGTAACGTAAGTCACCTATCCCCGCAGCAAAAAGCCTCATTCCCGAAGCACCCCCGCAACACGAACAGACATTCCCACGCCCCTGGTTTCCTATGCAGACCCGTCCGCGACGCACGCAGTGCGGAGTGGGAGCTGATGACTCCTTTG